>CAMQTD010000226.1 GCA_947036995.1 uncultured Parabacteroides sp. | reverse complement strand
TATCAAACACATTTAACCTCTTTAAATGCATAACGCATAAGCTTTCCGTTGCGTAGGCGCAGTAAGAGGTGTCCGGTAGATTCAATTTCGGCAATCTCTGCCTCGAAAGTAGCTGTTTCGTCTTGGTAGCGGTGGTAACCTTCTCCACGATAGAGTGCTTTGCGATAGGCGGAGCGTATTGATTCGAACTCGCCTTTCAACAACTCCAAATAGTGACGAAAAAAGATAGCTCTAAATTGATTCAAAAGTGTTTCGAGGTCGTAGGTTTCGCCAGTTATCTGTGTAAGAGCAATTGGGTTGGGGGCATCACTCGTGAAACATGTTTGGTTAATGTTTAAACCAATGCCGATGATGGAGCAAGATATTTCTCGTCCCATGAGGTCGTTCTCGATTAGCATGCCACAGATTTTCTGCTCATTCCAATAGATATCATTCGGCCACTTTACGGTGATATGTGTTGTATATTGATCTAATAGCGCTTTGATACTTAATGCGGCTATTTGAGAGATCAGAAATTGCATGTTTGCAGGGATTACCTCAGGGTATAGTATAATGCTGAAGGTTAGATTCTGTCCTGGTTCTGCCTCCCAGCAGTTGCCAACTTGTCCACGACCAGCAGATTGTGTATGTGTAACTACGATACTACCCTCTTCGAGCGTATGCTGTTGTTTATAGTTGCGTATATAGCTATTTGTCGAAGCTGTTTCGTTAAGGCGTATTATATTAGTCATGCTGGATGTGGTTTGCGTATTGAGCTTGAATGCGTTTAGGGAGTTTGGCTATCACTTCGGTGTACGAATGGTTAATCCATTGCAGCACCTCGGTAGCTGGCATATCTTGATTGATGTATAGCGTATTCCAATAGCGTTTATTAAAATGAAATGCTGGCTCAACGGCACGGTATCTGTCTCTGAGTACGATTGCTTGTTCGGGTTCGCATTTAAGCGTGATGGAGGGCACTGATCCGTCTAAAGGGATAAGTGCAAACATTTTATTTTCTACCTTAAGTACAAGATGATCTGGACCGAATGGGAGTGATTCCGTGGCATTGTGTAGCGATAGGCAATGGGTTCTTAATATCTCTATATTCATATGTGTGTATTTTACAAGTGGGTATAAAAAAATTAAGGGGTGTCTCACGACAACCCCTAACCAACTTTGTTAACCTTAAATCTAATACTATTATGAAAAAACCACAGCACAAAGATAGCGGTTTTTTGTAATCTGTCAAGCATTTTCAATCCAATATTTGTTAAACATTGAAGAGTGTTCGCTAAAATAAGTCAATATGGACTAACAGTCGTTATTTGTACTGCTGTTTTTGTTAAAATAGTGCATAAATGGACTATTTAGGAGTTATTTTGATTCGTCGATAATCATACCGCTACCGAGGCAAAGGTGGCACTCTTTATCGTAAACCACACTGAATTGACCTGGTGCAATACCTTGAATTTTATCTTCCGATTCGATTGTATATAAATCGCCCACTTTACGGATTTTACCAAACGTAAAATCGGGAGTGTGTCTGATTTTGAATGCAATCTCTTTCTCTCCCTCAAAATCGCCCCAAGGGTTTTCGGTGATAAAGTCGAACCCTTGCATGTGGATTGTTTTGCCGTATTGTGTGGCAACATCGTATCCGTTCGATACATATATAATGTTGCGCTCAATATCTTTCTTAATCACAAACCAAGGTCCGCCACTTAAGCCTAAGCCTTTGCGTTGCCCAATGGTATGGAACCAATAGCCGTTATGCTTGCCCACGATTTTGCCTGTTTCAAGCTCTACAATTTTACCTACACGCTTCCCTAAGTAACGTTCGATGAAATCGTTGTAGTTTATTTTTCCTAAAAAGCAGATGCCTTGACTATCTTTACGCTGCGCACTTGGCATTTGCTGAGCTGCTGCAATGGTGCGCACTTCGCTTTTTTCTAAGTCGCCGATCGGAAACATCAATTTAGAAACCTGCATATAGTTGACCTGCGCCAAAAAGTCGGTTTGGTCTTTCATCTTATCTCTTGCCGTAGAGAGGTATACTTTACCATCTACCTCGGTAGTGGTTGCATAGTGTCCCGTAGCAATTTTATCAAACTCTTTGCCCCAATTTTGTTCAAAGCATCCAAATTTGATTAACTTATTACACATGATATCTGGGTTGGGCGTTAGTCCGCGCTTCACAGCATCAATGGTATAACTAACCACATTATCCCAATACTCATCATGCAACGATACAATCTCAAACTTACAGCCATATTTGCGTGCAATGTAAGATGTTATCTCAATATCCTCTTCGGCAGGACAGTCAATATAACCATCTTTATCTTCCATGCCGATGCGGATATAAAAAATGGTTGGATCATATCCTGCTTCTTTGAGTTGGTGTACCACAACCGAGCTATCTACGCCCCCTGATACCAATGCTGCTATTTTCATCTCTCTGTTTCTTTATTTTATGGATATAGAACTATCTACAATAACAATTACGAACATAAGGTCCGAACGATTGTT
>CAMQTD010000225.1 GCA_947036995.1 uncultured Parabacteroides sp. | reverse complement strand
CACAATAAGAAAGATTATACTTTCTTTTCATACTCTTTTTTGGCATCATACGCGTTAGTATCAATTTATCTACTAACGTTTTTTCTAATGTTATATCCATAATCTATGCTGCTATACAATTTTGATCTTGTTCACTGAGAAAAGCCGCCGTTTTTTGTTGCGTATATTGCACTACATCTTCACTTTCATAACTTTTATCAATAAGAGGTGCAATATCTTCTAACTCTATACCAAACTCCTTACAATCTCTTAAAAAAGATTCTGGAGTTGCTGTTTTCATAAATTCGTCCATGAGTTCTACAATTGATTTCTTCATATTATATATCTCCTTTTCTTATTAATTTTATATTTTCTTTTGCTAGGATACTACTATCTAGAACGGACATGATAGTGCAATTGTTTATTCGAGATTTTATATTTTCCACTCTTTCATCTCCAAATTGAATGTAGACATTATTAATAACAACCTTTATATCGAACTTGTTTTTCATGAAATTCCAAATTTCATGATCATTCATTTTTTTACCACTCGTCAAACAGAAGTCTTTTATACGATCTCTCACGACATTTATCTTTTTCAGATCTTCGCATTTCCTTAAATCAATCAAACTTTCAGCACAGCAAAAAACCTCTGATTCAAGAATTGCATATGTAGTATATTTATTCTTTTTAAGCTTTTTATCCCACGACTGATCCCTACTCCATTGTTCTGCTAGTTTATCAATGCTTACACTATTTACTCCTTCTATAAAAAAATAAACTCCCTCACCACACCAATGAGACTCTCCTGTACTTGGTCTAAAACCATTTTTGAAGATTTCATCAATATATGTAGCATTCGTTCCGTGATTTCCGATAAAAGACATTTATTTCAATGATTAATAGTGTAATACAAAAGTATAAAAAAATTCAATACTAATATCAATATTACATTTTTTTTTGTATAGCTTCAACAAATCTTTCAGTTAATTACTAAGCCCATCACCTATAACTTTTCAGTATCCCACGCTTCACGATCGAAAGGCTAAAGCCTAGGTTATCGCCATACATACTGCCTGCGTCTGCTGCTAGAGAACCTTTAAACATCCATCCCTTTAGGCTTGGGTGGTGATATTGTATATCTAGAATACCCGATGCTGTTGTTTTTTTATTCTTAAATGGAGTGTAGGTTGTACCCCAACCATTTATTACCGAAAACAGTACCCTGTAATCTACATACTCCGAGAGTGTCCCTTCTGCACCAAAGTGGTAGGTAGAAACTCTATTGCTTTTAAAAGATAAAGTCCCATCTTCGTTATATTCGGGTGCCGTAATCAAAGGAGATCCTAAACCTCGTCCGAAGTATGAAACACCTGTTGTATACTCCCCATTATTATAATAATTATCTGCTCCTCCTCCTCGTGCTGGGCGATTGTAGTTTATATTATGAAACGGGCCACTCTGATAACGTGTATTAAAATACTCTACCACTACTTTATTTACCCATTTCGATGCTTTTAAATCCACCTCAAGCCCCCAAAGCCCATCACGTGCATTGGCATATTCAATACCTGAGTTATCTTCAAAATAATGTTGCCAATAGGCATGGGCATCAAACAGTTCGTGTGCATAGCTAAATTTCAAGTCGAAAGAACCAAACTGATTCCCCAACACATTTATTTGGTCGGATGCTGTTGCATCAGCCCCACCCGATTTACCTACTACCACACGCAAGAAATCTTTGAATGATTGCGGTTGCTTACCCAATGCTGGATTTGTAGACTCTCCACCCCATTGTGCTACGTGACGCACGCCGAGAATCGTAGAAAAAGGACTTCCTCCTTGTGTATCTTTAATCTGTAAAAACAACGATTTATGATGCCACAACACATCATTGATATAGGTTGGATTACCTTGTACAAAGCTCTCTAAATATTTTTTATCAAAAGATTTCCCCAATGCAAAATCAAATTTCAGCTGTAACCACTCTTTCGTAAATGGTACCTGCCTAAATTCGGGCATCGAAAAATTCACTTCAGGGATGGGGCGCGCATTGGCACTACTCACCATATCGCCCGAACTAAGAGACCTACTCCACAACGAAGTATAATTCTCCTTACTTCCCACACGCAATTGTACCCCAAGATACCCCAATTCAGCATACGCCTGCTGTACAAACACATTGCTGTAACGCGGAGCTGCCACTACTAAATCAAGCCCTGCACCCCAACTGAAACCCTTTCCAAATGTCTGTTGATGAAAAGCCCCTGCACGCATATAGCCGTTACCTGCTTCTAGCGGCACCACACCATACTGATTGCTAACCATCCAAAAAGGAGTGTTATTACCTGTTGCTGCCGATCCAAATGCCTCCACCCTGTAGGTTGTAGCCTCTGGCTCTTCTTCTGTTAATCTAAGAATTGCCTCTTCGTTTTGCGCTTGCATCAAAGAGGTTGTAAGCAGTAAGAATACTGCACTGATCGAAAATTTCAATATATTCACATTCATCTGTTTATTACTTTGAACCACAAAGATACAATAAAAGCACTACATTAAAAAGACTCTTTAAT
>CAMQTD010000224.1 GCA_947036995.1 uncultured Parabacteroides sp. | reverse complement strand
TAAAAAGGAAGAGCCGCTCTGCACCATGCAAAGCGGCTCTTCCTTTTTGCATTAAATACGATTTATCTTCAAACTTATGCACTAAATTACCCTTTTGTCAATTTAAAACCATCAATTTTTGTTTGTGTTGTTTTAGTAATTATATTTGTAACTGAACCATGTATAAACACACATTTTTAAATTGATTATATGAAAAAAATACTTTATTTGATCGCTGCCCTTGTATGTACAAGTGGAGCAATGCAAGCTCAATCTCAATGGGTTGAACTATTCAATGGAAAAGACCTCAAGGGATGGGAGAAACGCGGTGGAACAGCAGACTACAAAATTGTAGATGGCGCCATTATAGGGACAAGTAAAACAAATACGCCCAACACTTTTATGTGTACCGAAAAAATGTATGGAGACTTTATTCTCGAACTAGAGATGAAAGTAGACGATAGACTCAATTCAGGTATTCAATTCAGAAGCAACAGCAATAAAGCATACCGAGATGGTCGTGTACACGGCTATCAATTCGAGATAGATCCTTCGCCTCGTGCATGGACAGCGGGCGTTTACGACGAAGCGCGCCGTGGATGGCTCTACCCACTCGACCGCAACCCAGAAGCAAAAGCAGCATTCATGAATAACCAATGGAACAAAGTACGCATCGAAGCTGTAGGACCTAACATCCGCACCTATTTGAATGGCGTTCCGTGTGCCGATCTTGTAGACGATTTAACTGAGAAAGGATTTATCGGACTCCAAGTGCATGGCATTGGTAACAACAAAGATAAAGAGAACACCACAGTAGCATGGCGTAACATCCGCATCTTAACCGAAAACCCAGAGTTCCACACAATCAAATGTACCAAACCGATTACACAAATCAGTTACCTGACTAACCAACTCACAAAGCGTGAAGCGGCAGAGGGATGGAAACTTTTGTTTGATGGTAAAACATCCAACGGATGGCGTGGTGCTAAAATTGCCGAATTCCCTAAAAGTGGATGGGTAATCGAAGATGGCATCCTAAAGATATTAAAATCGGACGGTAAAGAGTCTGCTAACGCTGGCGATATTGTAACAGTAGATCAGTATGCTGAGTTTGAGCTAGAGGTAGATTTTAAAATCACCCCAGGAGCAAACAGTGGTATTAAATATTTCGTTAACTGCGATTTAAACAAAGGAGCAGGTTCTGCTATTGGTTGCGAATTTCAGATTTTGGACGATAAGTTACACCCCGATGCTAAGTTAGGCGTTAATGGCAACCGTACTGTTGGTTCGCTTTACGACCTTATTACAGCGAAAAACAAACGATTCAACGGTGTAGGTGCATGGAATAGAGCACGCATTGTTGTAAAAGGAACCCACATCGAACACTGGCTAAACGGACAAAAGTGTGTAGAATACGACAAAGACTGTGATATGTTCGATGCCTTAGTTGCTTATAGCAAATACCGCAAATGGAAAGATTTTGCCGCTATGGAGTATGGTAATATTTTACTACAAGACCACGGAGACGAAGTATGGTACAAGAACGTGAAATTGAAAAACCTTAGAAAATAAAAGAGACAAAAATATAAACTTTAAATAATTATCAGACATGAAAGACGCAATTTCGAGACGTAACTTTTTTGGAAGAGCAGCAGCCCTATCTGGCGCATCGCTTGTTCCATCGCTTTTTGCTTCGGCAGGTACAACAGTGAACCCTTCGGTTCTGGGTGCTAACGAGCGTGTAAACCTTGCATGTGTAGGTATTGGTAATAGAGGTGGTCAGATTATTGACGATCTATACAAAACAGGCTTAGCCAATATTGTTGCTTTATGCGATACCGATATGGGTGCAGAGCATACACAACGCATTATGAAAAAGTTCCCTAAAGCCAAAAGATTTAAAGACTTTAGAGAGATGTTCGATAAAATGGGCAACGAGATAGAAGCTGTTTCTGTTGGTGTTCCCGATTTTTCTCACTTCCCTGTAACAATATTGGCAATGTCGCTTGGCAAGCACGTATATGTAGAGAAGCCATTGGCACGCACATTCAACGAGTGTGAGATGTTGATGAGTGCCGAAAAAAGATATGGTGTAGTAACACAAATGGGTAACCAAGGTCACTCCGATGCAAACTACTTCCAGTTCAAAGCATGGAAAGAGGCTGGTATCATTAAAGATGTTACAGCTATCACTGCCCATATGAACTCGGCTCGTCGCTGGCATGGATGGGATACAAATATTAAACAACAACTTCCTGGAGAATCAATTCCTAAAACATTGGATTGGGATTTGTGGCAAACTATGTCTTCTCCACGCGAATATAACAAAGACTATATCAACGGACAGTGGCGCTGCTGGTACGGATTAGGCCTAGGTGCTTTAGGAGATTGGGGTGCACATATCATTGATACAGCACACGAATTCTTAGACCTCGGACTTCCTTACGAGATTAACCCTACGATGTTAAGTGGACATAACGACTTTTTCTACCCAACATCCTCAACAATAGACTTTAAATTTGCTGCACGTGGCGCCATGCCTCCTGTAGACATTACATGGTACGATGGTGTGGATAATGTACCACCCGTACC
>CAMQTD010000223.1 GCA_947036995.1 uncultured Parabacteroides sp. | reverse complement strand
CACATGTACTCTGGGTATATCATACGACAAAATATCATCCCATGAAGCTGTTGATTCGTTATAATAATCAAATGCATAAGGATGTGCAGTAAATTCTGCCCTATCTCGTGTATGATTGATTATTGTTGAGGTAACTTTACCAACTGAAATATGAAATGTATCAGAAATAAATTTCATTTCAAACACTTTCTCATCTGGGGTGTTAGCAACCCTTATTTCAAACGGCTGTTTCTTCGATACATTTACTTTTTTACTTTTAGGCAAAGGCACAACTTTATTATCCTTCGCTTTTTGTTGACAGCTAAGAAGGATAAAACATACAGTGAGTAAATACAGAAGTGTTTTCATTTTGTCTATCTTTATTAGGTTAAAAAACAAAGATAAAATAATACAGACATAAAATAGCAGTTTATGCCTGTATTATTTTACTATCGTGTATAGCTAAAGTACTCGAACCCTTTTAACTAAGCATCTATAAACCCTCCTCGCCAGTGTAAACAAAATCTATAGCTATAGGATAATGATCTGATAGATAGTCTGGATCATTTTCATTTAGTATGTAAGCATCCGTTATACTTTCTAACATATCTTTTGTTCCAAAGATGTAATCGATACGACTGCCTTTGCTTTCTTGGACAGCCCTATTCTTTGAATTGTAGATTAGTATTGCTGTGGGAAAGGTCAATCTTTTTTCTCTTGGCACATACACACGGCAAATATCGTATAGTTGAGCGGATAGAAATTGTGATATAACTGAGTAATCGTTTGGAGAGTCGTATCTATTTTGTTCTAAATAATCTGCATCAAAAGGAGAAACAGCATTCAGATCACCCATTAATAGGGTTTTTGTTGTTAGGTTATTTTTCGCCATGTACTCGGTAATGTTATTCGCTTCTTTTAAACGGATCTTATCACTCGAAGGATTTAGATGCGTAACAAGAAATGTATGATTATATGTCTCCACATGAAGTAGTCCGTGACCATACCCTTCGGTCAGTTTTTTAACCAGTTTAATTGGTTTTTTAGAGGTGATACCGACAGAATATCCTCCCTCTTTATGCAATACAGTATATGGATGTCCATATTTTTCGGCTAGCGTCTGAAGTGTTTCAGGCGTAAAGCCACAAAGTTCTTGAAGTGCTAATACTTCTGGGTCTTGCTCTTCAATATAATCAACAAAACGATTGATACGATCTGTATCCTTACCCCAATCAAATCCATTGAAGATGTTGTAACTCATAACTCTGACCTTCTCATAATTACCCGCTTTCCAATGTCTTTCTAAAGATTGAGATTCCATTGTGTTCACATGAATAAGTAATACAAGTGCGATTAAAAAATATTTCTTCATAATATAATTGGATTAATGCAATAACTCATATACGAAATTACTGCTGTATTTATAACATTCGTTTAAATACCCCTTTTCATTTGCTCTGTTTCCTGTATGGTAAGGGTTTATTTGTGGCAAATGTACAATAAATTTAATTTGTATTCTTGTAACATAGTAACCATTATTCTTGTATATTTACACCGAATCTTATATTTATTTAATTTACAACAATAAAAGGCTACTAAGAACTTATGCAATCATACAAACCCCTGTTATACATTCTATTCATAGCCTCTACACTGATGTGTAGTAAACCTCAAAACACAGCAGTACAAGCTATTCTAACTGAAGCTGAAGCAATGCTGGAAACACACCCCGACAGTGCTCTACTTAAAATAAATACCATTCCTCAGCATACAATAAACACACTTTCCGAAGCTGAGCACGCACACTATTGCCTACTCTTTACTTCGGCAACAGATAAAAGTTATGGTACACATACCTCCGATTCCTTGATAAGTATTGCTGCTCACTTTTATGACAAACAGAAAGATCCACGGCGTAAAATGCAAGCGTGGTACACAATGGGACGCGTAAATCAAGATTTAGGCGATGGACTACGAGCGCAAAAGTATTATTTAAAGGCGTTGGAAGAGAAAGAGTTAGTTACAGACTTTATGTTGATAGGGGTAATACAGAATAACATAGGACTGCTATACCTTCATCAAGAAGTATACGAAAAAAGTATTCCATATTTAAAAACTGCGGTTAAGTCTTTTGAAATATCATCCGATACTTTGGGGAAATCATTTGCTCTTCGGGATATAGCACGTGCATTTGATATGCTAAATCAACAAGACAGTATGAAATTTTACTATGAAAAGGCTTTGCTGCATTCAAACGAAAAAAGCAGCCCTTCTATTTATACAGAATTGGGATGGATCTACACTAAGGATAGGAATTATTCAAAAGCCTATGAATACCTACAAATAGCCCTAAATAATGAAGAAAAAGAGATATTCCGATATTCTATATATTTAACTTTGGGAGATTTCTTTTACAAAACTAATCAGCTAGACTCTGCCTGTATTTATTTGCATAAAGCTGCTAAAAGTTCTTATTTACCAACTCAAACAAGTGCCACACACAGTTTAGCTCAATTAGCCAAAGATGAAAAGCAATGGGAAAAGTATGTTTTACTACAAGAAAGATACGAGATTTTACAAGACTCAATATACGAAAA
>CAMQTD010000222.1 GCA_947036995.1 uncultured Parabacteroides sp. | reverse complement strand
TGCCCTTATCACCGCCCTAAAAATTAAAAACCTCCAGCGATATATTTTATCACTGGAGGTTTTTAATAAATCTATTTACTTATATAATAGAAAGATAGTCGGCTTTTTCGACAAATCGGGTAGCTTGCCGCTCCACTCCTTTATAGTACGTGTTTTGATATACTCGCCTTCGCATGTGATATCAGAAGCAATACACATTTTAGTTCCTGGCTTACAGGTTTTGATCAGCTCTTCTGCCAATTTATTGTTACGATAAGGCGTTTCGATAAAGAGTTGTGTTTGGTGCTCGTTATATATGCGCTGCTCTAACTTCTTGATTGTAGTGGTACGGTTACTTGCATCAATAGGTAGATAGCCATGAAAAGCAAAGCTCTGACCATTAAAACCCGACCCCATTACCGACATAAGAATCGAAGACGGACCTACCAAAGGAACTACTTTATAGTTTTTACGTTGTGCAATAGCAACAACATCAGCGCCTGGATCGGCAATGGCAGGACATCCAGCTTCGGAGATAACCCCGATAGACTCACCCTTTGCCATAGGCGCAAGATATTCGGCTACCTGCTCGGCAGTGGTATGCTTGTTTAATTCGTAAAAACAGAGATCGTCTATAACAATAGAAGCATCTGCTTTTTTCAAAAAGCGGCGTGCCGTACGGATATTCTCTACAATAAAATGCTTAAGGGATAAAATAACCTCAAGATTGTAGGCTGGTAACACGTTACGGTGTTCCGTTTCGCCCAAAGTAACAGGAATAAGAAAAAGAGTTGCTTGCATTTCCTTTAGTTTTTTGCAAAAATAGCGATTTTTACTGGAATGATAAGAAAGAAGCGCGCACTTCGTAAAGATTAAATTGCATAAGCGGCAATTAAAGGGGATGATATGTGTCTCCTTTCTTTGAAACAGCGTGGTAATTAAAAAAATAAAATGTTGTGGCAAAACAGAAAAAGGTCGTGATGTAAAACAGACTACACCAGCGTGCAAATTAAAGAAAGCAGTAACTTAACCTTGCCGACACCCGGGTCTCAGTATAGCTTACACCCGGGTGTCAACCCCTCTTACACCCGGGTGTCAAGCCTCTGAGACCCGGGTGTAAGCCATAATAGGGAATTACCTTCTCCAACTAAAGTAGTAGCCTATGGTATCGTTTATACCTACTTTTGGCAGATTTACAGCAAGTAACCCTCCAAAAAAAAGTGATAGAGGAGTGATAGAGAAGTGATAGTAAAGTGATAGAGGATTTTTTTTCAAAACGCGCTATCTCTTTATATATAAGCAAATTACAAATCACGAGTGATAGAGTGATAGAGGAATTGAAAAAAAACACTCAGGGGGTGGTTGTGGCAGCTTAAAAAAGCCGCACAAACGCCCCTACACACCGGAGTCGTTAGTAATGTATTTCGCTACCAAATAATCGTGTATTGCTTCTTGAGAACGTATCGCTGGTACTACTTGACTCCCATCTCCCACTTTAAGTGTAGATTTGAATATATTATTAAGCGATTCGTCAATATAACAAGCCTTTACGTTGTCTCGCAATTGGATATGGAGTATATCAATAACCTCTTGTTTGCAGTGATTATCTAAAATAGGGAATGCCGTTTCGATGCGCTTGCTTAAATTTCGACGCATCCAATCGGCAGAGGTTAAGTATAGCAGTTCGTTGCCCGAATGGTAGAAATACCAAACACGCGCATGCTCCAGATAAGCATCTACAATACGTGTGATCGTAATATTCGCACTATACGATTGGTTGGGTACTAAACAGCAAATTCCACGCACAATTAAATCGATCTTTACACCTGCTTGGCTTGCTTCATAAAGTGCGTCAATCATTCGCTGATCGTGTAATCCATTCATTTTTAAAATAATCCGTGCAGGATTACCTGCTTGTGCTTGTGCTATTTCGTGCTGTATTAGGCGTAAAAGGGTCGGAACCATATTAAATGGAGCAACTAAAAGGTGCTTAAAGTCTAGTACTTTAGTCTCCCCCTCTAACTTGCTAAATACATTGATTACATCGGATACGATATCAGGTTGTGAGGTAAAGAGAGCCATATCGGAATAGATCCGTGCCGTTTTCTCGTTAAAGTTACCTGTGCTTAGGTAAACAAAATTCCGTTTGCTGCTGCTCCGTGCAGCTTTGCTCGCATATTTAGTGATTAATACCACCTTTGCATGCACTTTAAATCCAGGAATACTGTATATGATACGAATACCAGCTTCGCGCATCAGTTCGGCAGTAAGCAGGTTGTTCTCTTCGTCAAAGCGTGCTTTAAGCTCTACAAATACGGTTATCTTTTTTCCGTTTTTGGCGGCACAGATAAGCGCATGGATAACAGCCGAATTCGACGCTACACGGTATTGTGTTATTTTTATATGCTCCACCTTCGGGTCAAAAGCGGCTTCTGTGAGCAAGCGAATCAAATAATCGAACGATTGGTAGGGATAATGCAACAGTATATCCTGTTTCTTTATCGCCGAAAACATCGACTTTGCAGCATCCAAATAGGGTACTCGAATGGGGGCTACGCTTGTAGTTGTAATTGATCTGCCAATTGGATTGGGCAGATCGGCTAAATCTT
>CAMQTD010000221.1 GCA_947036995.1 uncultured Parabacteroides sp. | reverse complement strand
ATATCTGCCCATAACCAACGTGCTGCTCTGAATTTAGCAATCTCCATAAAGTAGTTTGCGCTGATTCCGAAGTTGAATTTAATCTTCTTAGCGATATCAGTTACTTCAAATCCTGCCTCTGAAAGTTTTGCGATCAACTCATTACCCCAAGCCAAAGCAAAGCCTAACTCTTGTGTAATATAAGATCCTGCGTTGTTAAAGTTGCAAGCATTTACTGCCAATACACGGTAGCGTGGCAATGCCATACCTGCTGTTAATACTTTTGCAGCTGCTTCTACCCATGCTTCTTGGTCGCGCCCTTTAATCAACATCTTTTTAAATGCGTCGTAATTAACCGAACCAAAACATTTCATTAAGTCTGCACCTTGTGATTTAAGGTAATCGGCAAGGACATTGATTAATTCTGCTGATTTACAGTTGCACGTTTTGAAGTTAAGCTCTACCATCTCTGGGTAAATGCCATTCAAAAGAGTTGCAATGTTAGCTGGATTTACATCGTCTGCCTTAATATAAAAGCCAAGTGATGTTACACCTTTGTTTAGCAAGTCTAATGCTTTTGCATTGGCTGCTTCGAAACAGTGTACTGTAATGTCTTGACGTACGTACCAATCGTTGTCCGTTTTGGTACCACGTACATATGGAAATACGCCTGGAAGAGACTCAGTTGTTTTAAGTCCTTCGATATCTTCTGCACGATAAAAAGGATTAACGTTAAATCCTTCGCCCGTTTTCCAAACTAACTTCTTATCAAAGTCAGCTCCTTTCAGATCAGTAATAAGCTTCTCGTTCCACGCTTCTGTAGAGACAGGAGCGAATTCTGCAAAAAGCTTTTCTTTTTGTTCTGCCATAATATTAGATATTTATAAATTTAATTTTAAATTGTGTTCCCATTTCGTTAAATATCAATTACAAAGTTAGAACAATAAATGATTTAGCAGATAACTTTGAAATAAATCATTTACTATTTTAACGCCTTTTAGTGCGTATGAATCCTCTTTTCATTCATTAATCTGATATTTTACATACCTTTACGAGCAAAAACAGAAACAAATGAAGAAATTAGTGATCTTTGATTTAGACGGTACACTACTAAATACAATTGCAGATTTAGCACAAAGTACAAATCACGCCTTAGAAGCGTGCGGATTCCCTACACATCCTGTTGAGAGTTATCCACATTTCGTGGGCGATGGAATCAATAAACTTTTTGAACGTGCTCTGCCCGAAAGTGAGCGTACGGAAGTGAATGTATTGTGTGTGCGTTCGCACTTTGTTCCTTTTTATGATGCGCATAATGCAGATTTAAGTACGCCATATGATGGAATGGTAGCTGTTTTGTCTCATCTACAAGCCAAAGGAGTTAAACTTGCCGTAGCTTCTAATAAATATCAAGTGGCAACGGAGAAATTAGTAGCACACTTTTTCCCTAATATTCAGTTTGATGCCGTATTCGGGCAACGAGATGGTATCCCTGTAAAACCGAATCCAGCTATTGTAACCGATATTATTGCGATTGCTCAGGTGGATAAAGCGGATATCTTATATGTAGGAGATTCTGGTGTGGATATGCAAACAGCATGCAATAGCGAAATTGAGTCGGTGGGTGTAACTTGGGGATTCAGACCTGAGGCAGAACTCGTAGAAAATAACGCAACACACATTGTGCATCAAGCTGCAGATATTTTAAAGTATATACAAGAATAAAATGAAATCAATTTGCCGTAAAACTACGTTGCTTTAGTAAAAGCATCCAGTTTTACGGTCATTTTTGCATTTAACAGCCCCATCTCTAAAACTGCTTTATCTTTCTGTATGCGGAGCACTTTTCCTTGTGTTGCACTAAGTATACCATCAAGAATACTTACATTGTCTCCTATCTTGGCTTTTTCCACTACTGGCTCCTCCACAATTAATTCGTGATTAGCCGCCAATTCTAAGAACTTTCTAACATTAAGAATTTCTTGATTTCTTACAATCGCTGGCTCGTTATTATAAAATATAATCCGACTCACCCCATAAACAGATAGAAGGTCACGTACAACAGCAGGACGACAACGCACAAAAATATAGGAGTTAAAAAGTGGCTTCTCAACAATCTTAACACGGTCGGACCATTGTTTTGGACAAAGGTGTATCGGTAAAAACACCTCTTCAACAGAAGACAACTGCTCTAATCTGATTTTAACTTGCTTTTCTGCACGAGGTGAAGTATACAAAACATACCAATTATTAGAATTCTTCTTTGCTGTTTCAGTCATATATTTATCTTAATTCGGAATACAAAGTTAATGCAATAAATCTTCTTAGCATAAATAACAATTGAATTTTATTACCAGAGCAACTTATTTTGATAAATAAATATAGAAATAACGCTATTATCTCTTATTTTAATAAATAAACCCAATATTATTTGGATATTAAAAATAATATCCCTTACTTTGCACTCGCTAATAAGGACAGCGGTTCCTTATATCGGAGAGGGTCTCTTGGCCGAGTGGCTAGGCACCGGTCTGCAAAACCGCCTACGGCGGTTCGAATCCGCCAGAGACCTCCAAGGAAAGAAAAGAGTTGACTTGTTCAACTCTTTATCTT
>CAMQTD010000220.1 GCA_947036995.1 uncultured Parabacteroides sp. | reverse complement strand
TCCAACCCTCGTCCGTCATGCGGCTTGGTGTGAAAAGGCTGATACCTGCGGCACCATTATCCATCGAAAGTTGTACCGCTTCGGCAAGCTCTTCGGGGATCAATCCGTGTCCTTCTGGATCTTTTTGTGCAGCTTTACCAGCTGGGTTAGGACAGATAAAAAGACCTGAGTAAACAGGCATACGTCCATCCACAGCCGTAACTTCCTCTTTTACGATTGGTCCAAGCCATTCAGGTCCCTCAAGATAGAAGTCGTTGTAGTTCATTGGGAATACGGCATCAAGATTCCATTTATCCCACTCTTGGCGTACCATCTTCTTCGCAGCACTAGGCCCTGGGAATACGGCAGCGGTAAGCTTTTTGCCTTTAGCATGTACCATATCAGCCAAACGGTTTACTAATTTGGTGATAACATCGCAACGGAACTGCTTCCATGCTTCGTTTTTGGATGGATCTGCTACGGTACGGATATCAACGCCACTAAGCGCTTTGAAGTCTGCCACACATTTATCGCAATAGCAATAGTCTGCCGTTGGATACTCCTCGTTCATTACTAAATCATATTTTTCCCATAAGCCACGTGCCAAAATTACATCCACAAAGCGGATATAGTCGAGGTGAATAGCATCTACCTCTGGGATATCGGCAACTGGTCCGTAGATATTCGCCAAAACATCGTATACCTCTTCGCGGTTAGGGCACATAAATTTGTAGTAGCTAACATAAGCCTGTACATTATAAGCAGATTCGCCTTTGCGATTTACGGCATACAGTGTAGAATCTACGCCACCATGAAGCATAGCGGGGATCCAAGCTTGATATTCGAGTCCGTTTGCCTTTGCAATACGGGCAGCACGTTGGTGCTTTTCGATGCTATGGCCTGCGTTATAACAGATACCGTGCAATCCTTTTGATTGTAAGTTACTGAAAGATTTTTCGAGTGTCTGTTCCGTGGTTTTAGCGCCTTCGCCCTCCCATCCGTAAACTTTAATTTTCTCTGATTCTTTAGGCGTACAAGCGGTTACGGCAAGTAGCACGACGGCGTAAATCCAATTTTTCATGTGTTTCTATGTTATATTAAATAGTAATAATTAAATAATAATACAAAGATAAGCCCTTTATGCGTATTGTCAACAAAAACAGCAAAATTGTGATAATAAAGTCGTACCTTTGCCCACTTATCATATTATATAACAGCCGCGAGGCTAATCCAAAGTAAATGACATTTGAAAATTTAAACCTTATTGAGCCTATTTTAAAGGCTCTTGAAAAGGAGGGTTATACAAACCCAACACCGATACAAGAAGAATCAATTCCTATTGTTTTAGATGGTTTCGACCTGTTGGGATGCGCACAAACAGGTACAGGTAAAACTGCAGCCTTCTCGATTCCGATTATTCAACACCTACATAAAAATGCCAAACGTGGTGGCAAAAAAGGGATCAAAGCATTGATTCTGACACCAACACGTGAGTTAGCGATCCAAATTGGTGAGAGCTTTTACGCATACGGACGCTTTACGGAGCTTACGCATGCAGTAATTTTTGGTGGCGTATCTCAAAAACCACAAACCGACGCATTGCGTAGTGGTATTGATATCTTAGTAGCTACACCAGGACGCTTGATCGACTTGATCAATCAAGGGCATGTAGACCTGCGCTCGCTTGAATATTTCGTACTAGACGAGGCAGACCGTATGTTAGACATGGGTTTTATCCACGACATCAAACGCATACTTCCGCTATTGCCTAAGAAACGTCAATCACTATTCTTCTCGGCTACCATGCCAGCAGAGATTGCACATTTAGCAAACAATATTTTACAAGACCCTAAACGTGTAGAGGTAACGCCTCAATCAAGTACGGTAGAAAAGATTGATCAATGCCTCTATTATGTAGAGAAAGATGATAAAAAAGACCTATTGATTCAACTGCTTAAAAATCCAGCGTTAGAGTCTGTACTCGTATTTGCCCGCACCAAACATGGCTGCGACAAAATTGCGAAACTACTCGACAAAGCGGGATACAAAGCAGAAGCGATACACGGAAACAAATCGCAAAATGCACGTCAACGCGCACTATCGAACTTTAAAGATCGCACCACGCGCATCTTGATTGCTACCGATATTGCAGCACGTGGTATTGATGTAGATCACCTATCGCACGTAATCAATTATGAACTACCTAACGTACCCGAAACTTATGTACACCGTATTGGACGTACAGGACGTGCCGGACGCGAAGGGGCAGCAATCGCTTTTTGCGATGGCGAAGAGGTGCCATTGTTACGCGATATACACAAAGTGATCGGTATCAAAATTCCGATTATCGAACAGCACGATTTCACAAACGCAGATACTGCCAAAGCGCAAGCAGGCGTAGCACGTCCGAAATCGAAAGAGGAGAAAAAATGGCAAGGTAATAAAGGCAATGGTGATGCATTCCGTCGTCAGAAGCGTGCAGCTTCGGGCGCAAGCACAGCAGGCAGCAAGCCGGCTGCAGCGGCAACAAGTAGCCGACCAACCAGCAGACCTACAAAGAGTCACGCTCCGGCAGGTGGACGTGATGGTGGCAGACCAACAGGCAACCGCCCAACACCACGCGGCAGAAGATAACCTGCGGTTCTTTGTAAAACGAACAGATAAACAGCCCCTAGATTTTATTGAATCTAGGGGCTGTTTGCTATCAAAAAAGACA
>CAMQTD010000219.1 GCA_947036995.1 uncultured Parabacteroides sp. | reverse complement strand
TGTAATGCCTCCGTTGGTGATACCTTAATAGCTTGCTGGGCTGGAATCCAAATACCTAACAAAATTATTATTGCAAGCAAAGAATATGTAATGCCCAATCCAATAGCAAAACGCACTCCACTAAATGGCATCAAGTAAACATCGATCAATTCGGCATAGCAAATATTAAAGCTAAATATGATAGATGGTATAAATGCCAACGTAAGTAAAATAATACCCTCACCAATCAGAAGTGTACGTAATTGCATGCGATTACTACCTAAAGCTATGCGTAAACCTAACTCTGCTTTACGTTGTCGCGTACGAAACCAGAATGTGCCTAATACACCTAAAAAGACATTAATTAGAAAGAAATAGGCTATAGCTGTACTAGTTTTCAATGCATTTATCGAATACATAATATTGTTTTTTCGGTGGAACTGCATAGGAACCAATTCTTCTAAAAACACATTGCCGAGAGATAAAGACTCTTGCATACGCAACATAAAGTCATCCGCATACGTTGCTCCATCAGATGACGGTTTTACACGGATAAAGATGGGCAAATTATATAATTTACGATTGATATTTTTAATATCTTCTGCTGTAAGTAATTCATAGAATAAAGCAACTGGTTTATCAAATTCATTCTCTCGAAAAGTTTTACAAACAGCTTTAATTGGCACTCCTAGACTCCGTTCTAATCCTGAGTAAAGCATTTTTCCTACTGCCGACTCCTCTTTAGTCAAAAGTGCTTCAGTAGTAGGTGTTACAACAAATCCTCCAGATAATAACGCTTCAGAAAGAGATTCACTTGAATTATTTAATTTACTATTTACTCTAAAGACTTTAAAATAATCTGGAGTTACGGAACAGTACCGTGCCTTTTTATCATAGATTGTATCATTGGGCATAGTAGATATTGTAACAAAATGAGACCTATTTTGGTAAGGCGAAATCGAACTTGTTAAACAGACTGCCTCAATCGTTGAATCTTGTTTGATACGCTCTATCAACTGATTAAAGTAATAGTCTACAGGCTTCTCATTCTTGTTATACAAAAAACTTTTTGTGCTATATTCCTTTAATTTCACCTGATAAGTATGTTCAATATCAAATCCTAAAGGTTGATGATAGGTATAAATCTTGACGTACAGAAGATCTACCACAAACCATAAACAAATGGATATAAGAAGTAACTCCAACCCAATCCAAAAATTTGTATGTCGCTCATTCCAAACTCTATTTAATATATGTTTTATCATTGTTATTGTTGTTAATGGTTAATAGAAGATACAATATTTGCACGCGAAACTCTCCACGCAGGGATTCCTGCACTTAAACAGTTAAGAATTAAGCAGAATAGGAAAGTGTAGACAAATACCAGCGGATGTAACAGATCCAGACTCATCATTGTCACTCCTTGCATAGTGGGTTTAAGCAACAGTTCATCAAAAAATAGAATCGAGAAATATGCAAGTAGTAATCCAATAACTCCCCCTATCAAAGAGTAAACCACATTTTCGATTAATACTTGCTTTAACAGTTGTAATTTCGTAGCTCCAAAGGCTCGTCTTACGCCCATTTCACTCTTCCGCTTTTGCATATATGAAAATGTAAGTCCAGTTAAATTTATAGCAGGGACCAATAATAATAGCATAATAATCAGGTAACAACGCAACATAAATGTTGATAAATCACGTGTATTGAATCGAAAGGTTTGGGCTAAATGGTTAACAGCATCCCCATTAAAAGATAGCTTAACCTTTTTATTATTCGCATTCAAGCGGTCTAACATCTGTTGTAATTCAATCCTTATCGCAGGTATATCGGATGATGATGCAGCTAATATATAAGAATGCAAAATCCCATAATACCCACCTCCTCTACCTGCTGTTACCGTGCGATTTGCAGCTTCCGAGTCTATAGTATAAGACCTCCAAACATTAGCGTAAGTAGCATGAAAAAATGGATTAACTGGTTTTACAACTCCCTTTACCGTATAGGCTTCATAGTCCAAATCAATTCGTTTTCCAACCGCCATTTCTGCCGACCCATATAGTGTACGGGCATATGCTTCATCTATTACGACACACTTCACTCCACTTTCAAATTCTTCTTCTGTATAAGCACTCCCAGCAATAAATGTAAAGTCAAACATCTTCCAAAACGAAGCATCAGTATGCATCAATACTCCTTTTTCGGCTTTCTTTTTTCCTTGAATAGACATAATTGTTTCATCTCCTCTAGAGACTGCAGCTATACGTTCTGGAAGTTGAAGTTTGTCGAATCCTTCAAGCATTAGATAACGAGAGAGTCTACTGATTCCTTCTCCTCCATCCTCTTCTTCTACGCAAATAGTATTTATATAAAGCATCCTATCTCTGTTGGTTTCGGGAGCTATGTTCTCTGTTTTCATTTGATAAATAATCACAATCACCATGATCATACAGATAGATAAGGCTGTACCGAGAATAGAAATACAACTAATCAACTTATTCTCTTTGAATAGTTGAAGCATTTGTTTGAAGTAATGTTTATACATATTTTTTTGTTCGTTTTATTTTTTCCTAGCTGCTATATCGTATCAAATTACGACACTACACTGTGCTGAATATTATTGTATTTGTCTACCATCAAAGAAACGAATCGTGCGAGAAGTTTGCTGCGCTTGCGATTCGTCGTGCGTTACCATCACAATGGTACGCCCCTCTTCTTGGTTTAAACGGTGAAG
>CAMQTD010000218.1 GCA_947036995.1 uncultured Parabacteroides sp. | reverse complement strand
GCTTATACCGCTTAACATTTCGGGCTATGGTAAAGTGATTGGAGCAAGTGTCAACTACGTATAGCGGAGTAAATGGACCACTTGGAGCGGAGTGGAATGTGCCACTTATAGAGGCAGTAATTGCGAGTTCAAAAGTAAGCCTATTTTTTTAATTTCCTCATAGATTTCCCTAAAAGATTTATACGATTAGCAGCAGAAATTAGCCTATCTAGTATTGATTCAGTCTGTGATCCTGGCATAAGGTAATCATACCAGTTTTCCATCGGTAATTGTGACGTAAAAATAATGGAAAGTCTATAGGTATCACAATTACCATCCAATAGTTGATAAATAGCCAATCGAATATTTTCGTCTATCTTCCTTAGACCAAAATCATCTAAAATAATAAGATCATTTCTCATTAACTTCTCTATGAGTCTAAGGTATGTTCCTGTAAGAACTGCAGCAGTTATTTCCTCAGAGAACTTAATCATGTTAAAGAAGGCAACCTTATAGCCTAGCAAGCAGGCTTGACGCCCTAACGCACAACTAAGCCAAGTTTTTCCACAACCAGATTTACCTGTAATAATTATATGCTTTCCTTGTAGGATATAATCACATGTAGCAAGAGAGTTTATTGTCTGCTTATCCAAACCTCTATCGCTCGTGTAAATTATTTCCTCAAGTGGAGATTTAAAACGTAACTTACTGGCTTTTAGCAGTCTTTCTGTTTTCTCTTGCTTTCGATAAATTAATTCAGATTCAATCATTTCAGCTAGAGCCATTTCTAGTGAAGGTCGATTTTGGATTGGTGTTTCTAGGATTGATTGTAACTTTTGAGCCATTCCTTTTAATTTTAATTGGCTTGATAATTGGTGTAATGTCGTTTCTGTATTCATCATTTTATTATATTTAGAGCATAGTTAAATGATTATATGTTAACCATCTAACTATGCAATTGATTCTGTAAAGAGATTAATTTAATAATAGTTCTTTGTTTCCTCTTAAATTTGAGTGGATTATTTGCTCGGTATAATCCACTGTGACTTTACTGTTATAGACCTTATTAATCATTATATTCTTCAATATAGAGCTATTTATAACCGTAAGCTTATCCTTTGCATACTCACATGCTTTCTTAAATGCTACAGGGTCATATTTATACAGTTTTAGTAGGGCTTTACAACTGGTACAACCCTGTTCTTTTGTTATAGCATTAGCTAATATTATTTCAACAACACAAGTCGTAGCCTCAGAGATGGATTTGGCTTGTTCAATATAGTATTTATCATCCTTGTTTTTACAATAATCATCGTAGGCTCTATGTGATGGTGGCATGTGATCTTTGTTTGTCGTATATTCATATCTTGACATAGAGCGTTTATGTATTGCTATTCTTTCATAACTTTTATTGTAAACTTCAACAGTTTCAACATCATAAACAACAGATACTTTGTTGTTTACATATTCATAAGGAAGACTATAATAGTGATTATCAATAAGTACATGATAATTACTCCCTACATTACAAATCCTTGTATACTTTAAAAGAAAATGTGTCTTTGGTAAAGGTTTAAGTAGTGCTTTTTCTTCTTTAAGAAAGATTTCCATTCTACTAGATCCTTTACTCTTCATTAGCCTGTTATTTAACTGATTTACAAGATCTAAGATTCGATTGTTAAGCTCATCAATAGAGAAAAACTTTTCATCTCTAATCTGAGCGTATATGCGTTGGTAGGATATGTGTACAGCCCCTTCAACAGAAGCCTTATGCTTAGGCTTTCTTACGCCTGTGGCTTCAATATTGGAAGAGTAATGTTCAGAAAAGGCTATGAGAGCATCTGAAAATATGGGTTCGTTCTTCTCTCGCTTTATTACCCATTGCTTCATATTGTCGCTTAGGAGTGTTTGGGGAACTCCGCCTAAATAATCTAAACACTTAGATATGCCATGAAAGAGATTGTCAGAACTGGCGTTATACATGGCTATAACGTGACACATCCCACTATAGGGTAAAGTACAGCATAGGACTACCACAGGTATTACTTTACCTGATTTAGGGTCTGTTAGATACAACTTATCACCTGCAAAATCGACTTGTAATACGTCTGCTGGATAATGTGTTTTATGATAGGTGTATGTTTTAGATTGCTGATAATCTCGGATATAATCTTTAAAAGTGGTATAGCTATAAGCGTCTTCTCCATATTGTTCTTGATATTTTTCCCAGACCAATTGAATTGTATAGTACTTACGATCTGACTCTTTTGAATAGTAGTCCAACTTATCTTTTAATATTTCAAAACGCCTATCAGGCTTTTGTTTATAAACTTCACCAGTAGCTACGTCGTAAAGCTCTTTGTCACTTAGTTCTTTTAGTTCATCAAGCGTGTAGGTGCTACTTTGCAGTCTGTTCAGGTACCTAGATAAGCTTGTTCTACTAAGATTAATTTCTTTTGCTATTTTTCTTTGCGTGATACCTTTGCTATGAAGATCCAATAAAAGGCGTAATTTTGATACCATAATTGTAAGATTTTTAAATTTCATTTTGCCTAAATTTTATCGTTAAAATTAAAGGCTAATTTATTATTAATTCTTGCAATTACTGCCATTCTTTCGGAAAACTACGAGGATGCTTTTGTAGCTTTTGAAGCATCCTTTTTGTAGTGATAAAAGTGGCACATTCCACTTCGCTCTAAGTGGTACATTTCATTCCGCTCTAAGTGGTCCAAATAAACCGCTCTATGTAGTCAACAGTGCGCATCTTTTTTACAATTTGATTGCACGCACCAAGGTATTGGATA
>CAMQTD010000217.1 GCA_947036995.1 uncultured Parabacteroides sp. | reverse complement strand
TCTAATATGTTTCACTTTATAATGTATGTGTAATCCTGTAATATATGCCCATGTGAATGCCACAAATACGAGTGCAAATAGTTTTTCAACTCTTTCAATATCTCTTAGGTGTGTATCTTCAATATTGAATCCACTTGATTTAATAGCTCTGAAAGCCGATTCTATCTGCCATCGTTCCTTATATCTCTTTTGTGCCTTTTCAGGCTCATTAAATGATGCAATAATCTGCAATTCTGGAATCCCTTCTTTATTCTTGATACAAGATGCCGATAGATAACATAGTTCCTCTTTAAGATAGTATATTTTATCAAGATATTTGTGTTGATTAATCTTAACCCCTGAAAACAGACGAGATACTTTTATCAATCTCCTATCTCTAGGATTCCGAACATAAAAATTCCCTTTGATCCTTATGTGATATTTGATTTGCATCGTATTCAGATACTTCATCCATTCTTGTCCAACAAACTCTCTATCTGCTAGTAGATACCCTATCGTATCTACTCCAAATAACGCAATGAATCTGTCAATAAGTTGAATACGTTCTTTTGTATCAGAGTTTCCTCTTTTGGGGAGTAATGTGTATACTATAGGAAAAGCTACACCATCATATGTTATGGCTATCACAAGTGCATTAATATTAGCCTCTCCAAATTTCCAATTTGTTCGGTCAATTGAAAGTGTATATGGAGGTTTATGAGGTAGTAGAGAAAATATCAACTTGGCTATAAGGTTGGTATCTAACATATATTTAGCCATAAAGCGTTGGATTCGTCGCAAGGAAGAAGTACTATTAGCACCTGAATCAAAAGCTAAAGAGAGCTTCTCAAAACATACTGTTTGAACTTTACAAAGAGCACAGATAAATAGTGCAAAAAATCTTATTCTAGCGAAATTCATTTCTTTTCCAAAATGTGTATACAATATTGAACTTAAATCGCTACTTTTGTGTGAGGCCTTGATTTCCATAATTAGTTTAAAAGCTGGCTGGCTTTTTTCTTGCTAAGTTACGGAAAATCAAGGCTTTATGCAAATAAAATTATACCTATTTTACTGATAATCAAATATTTAGCTGGTGTTAATCATGACGTTCAAGGCTATATAATCACCTGATTATTTTTTGTCATGTACTTAGGGTTCACTGAAAAATTCAAAAAGCGCTTTTATTGATGAATTCGATATGACATCCATCCAGTAGTAAAATATTCTCTCAAAATGGCTATATTGAATATTTTTTGAATTTCAATGACTATTTTAGTGGCATTTTCAATAAATAACAACAGAGCACAAAGAGATCCTCTTAAGAATCTCATAACATTAATTACAAAATATCCTGCTGCAATCCAAGATTCAGCAGTTTGTTTTAATTTTGCTCTAATGTTGTTTAGTTTATAAATTCGTTTAGCTAGTCCAAACATTCCTTCCACTTCGTTTCTTCTTCCCATCGCTTTTCGCAGTTCTTCTTTTTGTATAGCCGTTTTCATTTCCGCCGATGGGCGACCTAGTGGAGCTCCTATTATTTTAATACCACGCTCTTTAAGCCATTTTCTATTATCTCTAGTCAAATATATTTTGTCAGCCAAAACTTCCATAGGATAATAACCATGATAAATCATATATGCAATGACTTGTTTTTTCAAATCTGCAGACTCATTGTAAGCATCCCAGCTTAATGTATCTATTCTAGCATATGACCGATCAATGCTAACACCAATTTTTGCACCAAACTCAATTCTGTTTTTAGCTTTACCTCTAAGGATAGCACGAACATGAGGTTGATGAATACTGATTATTCGATTAGGGTGAGTATAAACTTGGTCATTATACATCTTCTCTTGTTGAAAAAAAACATGCTGAATGACATAAAGATATTTTAAATCACTAGTCTTTAGTAGCTCTAGTAGTGTTTCATCCTGGTCAAGGATGGTATTGATATAGCCTATGTTTCGGCGGATAAATTGAAGTTGATCTTTTATCCCTTGTCTTATTAATTCCTTATTCTTTTGACGACGCTTTATTATATTTAGATAAGACCGTCGTGCTGACCGGCAATACATCCGGGGAAGTTTAGTTTCTGCAGCATGATACAATATACGAATCAATGTTTCGCTTTTTTTTCGAACATCATTTAAAAGATCAATGTCAGTTGGATAACGTACTTCTGAATCAGCTACTGTGGCATCAATTTTTAAATCACCTTTATGAGTTATCTGACCATCAGATTTAAGACAATTATTGCCGTTATTATCATTCTCTCCATTACGTTTATCATCTGCATCCATTAGTAAAAGAGTCATCTCGTCAAATTCACTGACACCAAGGCGACGACGAATATAAACAAAAAGAGAAGGATCAAATATTGGTTTAACATTGAAGCAGGAAAAGCCAAGAAAATATTGAAGATAAACATTCTCCTGAATCATTTCTATTGTGGCTACATCGGATAAACACAGTTTATGCTTTATGATTAAAGCACCTATTACGATACGAGCATCAACACTTGGAGCTCCACGAAGTGGATTCATCCGACGACGGTAAATACTGCAGAGCTTTTCCCAAGGAAGTTCGGATGCTAGTTTTATCCAACGGTTGTTTTTATTTAATTTAGCTCCTAAATCATCTTCAAAAAGAGACAGTTGAGCATTGCTATTATTAGTGATGAAAGGAATCATAAGTGCAAGCTATTTTTACCAAAGATACTCATTATCAGTGAGAAAAACTAACTTGTAGAAAGAAAAAACAAGGTAAGTTGCTGAAAATCAACAAGCAACATTTTTTCAGCGAACCCTA
>CAMQTD010000216.1 GCA_947036995.1 uncultured Parabacteroides sp. | reverse complement strand
ATCTCTTTTGATACAAAATAGACAATAGTCCTTGCTGGAATAGACGGTGGCTATCCCTCGGAAAGTAGTAGTCTTTGGGGGTGAAGACTATTGTGTATTTGGAGAAAAACAATAAGGAAGTAAGCAATACTTAAACTGCTTACTCCCTCTTGTTTTATTATCTTTAATTCAGAATCTGATCTTACTTCTCTATCCGAATACGAGCATCAACCGCAAAGATCCCTTTATCCGAAGCTAGCAGTGGATTAATATCCATCTCTTTAATCTCTTTGGCAAAACGAAGCATTGTAGATAGGCGCACCATCACTTCGGCATATGCCTCTTCGTCGATACCTGCCTGACCACGTGTACCCTTAAAGATTGGGTAAGCGCGTAGGGAGTGGATCATCGAAAGCGCTTCGTCCATCGAAAGTGGCGAAAGACCATACGAAACATCCTTTAGCACCTCAACAAAGATACCGCCTAAGCCACAGAAAACAACGTGACCAAATGGATCTTCGTACGTTGAACCAAGAAATAGCTCTTTACCTTTAAGCATTGGCTGCACCAAAATAGCAGTTACCTCGGGTAGACGCATCATACGTTCAAACTCAAAGATTAAATGCTCTTCGCACTGTACATTAAGCGCTACGCCTCCAATATCAGATTTATGTATCGGACCTACCACTTTAGCTACAACTGGATATTTCACTTTACGTGCAAAAGCTAAAATCTCCTCTTTATTATCAGAAGTAAATTCATCAACCATCGGTACGCCTGCTGCTTGCAGTAGTTGGCGCACTTGTGCAGGGTCTAGGTAACCACTTGCTGGGAGTTGATCTATGATGCGGCGGATTTCGGGCACATCCACTCCATAGAGTTGAATATCTGTACTCGCAGGTTTAGGCGTATTAAGTACGCGCGAAAGTGCTGTTCCGAGTGTTACTTCGTCGGAGAAGTTTACGTGTCCTTTCTTTACAAAACTCTTTACCTCCGGACCTGCTGTTACTATAGAAGGTAGAATAGGGAAGATTGGTTTCGTGCAACTCTCCATCTTTTTATGCAATACTTCGTAGGTATCGTATAGTTTCACCAAACCTGGGCTACCAAAGATTACCATCATAAGATCAATGTTTTCGAACTGATTCTCACAAAAGTCGATCGATGTTGCCAGATGCTCTGGTGTACCTGTACCGATAATATCAATTGGATTTCCTACGGCAGCCCCTGGATAGAGCTTGCTTTTGAGTTCGTTGGCGATCGGACCTTCTAAGGCTGGCACATTTAAGCGACCTTTCGAGAGTGCATCTGCTAGCATCACTGCCGGACCTCCTGCATGTGTTATGATGGCGCAGTTCTTACCTTTTACCTCTTTTAGTGTAAAGATACTTGCTACGGTAGTTAACTCTTCTCTACTGAAACAGCGCACAATACCTGCTTTACGGAATAGTGCCTCCACGGCAGAGTCGGAACTAGCAATAGCTCCTGTATGTGAAGAGGCTGCACGCTTGCCCGAATCGGTACTACCTGCTTTGATTGCTGCAATCTTACACCCTTTGCGAATTAACGAAGAGGCATGAAATAGCAGTTTGTCGGGTTGCTTAACGCTTTCGACATACAGCATCTTTATTTTCGAACTGGTTGCAGGATCGAATGTTTTATCCATATACTCTAACACATCTTCGACACCGACCTGTTTGGAGTTTCCGACAGACCATACCGAAGCAAAGCGAAGTCCTTTCGTTAAGGCAGACTCTATAATAAAGAGCGCTGTACCGCCCGAACTTGAGATAAAATCGACCCCCTCGGCATGAAACGTAGGGATTGGAAGTGTAAATACACTTTGATGATGCGTATTCATCAAGCCAATACAGTTTGGACCAATCATTGTTGCTCCTGCTTCGTTTACAATCTCTAGCATCTTGTTTTCAAGTACTCCACCTTCAACGGTTTCTTCTCCAAAACCAGCAGATATCACAATAAAAGCTTTTACGC
The DNA here is from genome assembly GCA_947036995.1 of uncultured Parabacteroides sp. Taxonomy (GTDB): domain Bacteria; phylum Bacteroidota; class Bacteroidia; order Bacteroidales; family Tannerellaceae; genus CAMQTD01. Next base: position 874 of record CAMQTD010000216.1, on the reverse strand, counting down.
CCTTTTGTTTGGCTAAGACCTCCATCACCTCAGGACATGCCGTGCTTGGTATTGATATGATTGCCAAATCTGCAGCTGGAATCTCAGCTACAGAGGCATAACATTTAACACCTTGCACTTCTGTTTCTTTGGCATTTACTACACACAACTCGCCATCGTATGTTCCATCCAATAGATTACGAACAATACGTCCACCAGGTTTATGGATATTATTAGACCCGCCTACCACTACAATGCTTTGCGGGTTAATTAATTCTTTATTTATTATCATGCTAATGCATATTTAGTTTATGTTACAAAAGCAAATATACCGTTTTAATTGAATTGGACAGCATAAAAAATGATAATTCGAATGTATACAAATTAATCCATCTGTGCTTATGGATTCGGAACAACCTCCGGTTTAGATAATGTAACCGACTCGTCTCCTATACTAATAATACTATCTACAATAAACGTAGTGTATCCTCTCCAAGGTAGTTTACCGAAATACTCTTTATACTGAAGCTCTACATGCTTGCCACCTGCACGCATCAACCGATCGGCAATTACTTTATCCTCTACCGAAAACTGAAACTCGTGCGACTGTATTGCACCTGCTGCACCACCCTTAAACCCTGACTGTATCAATTTACCTTCGTAAGTTTTAAACACTACACCTTTATATACAACATAGTTTAACTGCCCCGCTTTTACTCCTTCGCCGTAGACGTAATAATACTTACCATACACAAACAAACCAAGCGACAACAACATAAAGATAAAAAGGTATGTTAAGAATTTGCTACCTTTCTTTTTTTTCGATTCTAATTCCATGATTCAACTATTTTCGTTTAGAGGTCAAACTTAGATAAAAAATATGACTATCCAGACG
>CAMQTD010000215.1 GCA_947036995.1 uncultured Parabacteroides sp. | reverse complement strand
AAGTGATAGAGGAGTGATAGAGAAGTGATAGTAAAGTGATAGAGGAATTTTTTTCAAAACGCGCTAGCTCTTTGTATATAAGCAAATTATAAAACTCGAGTGATAGAGTGATAGAGGAATTGAAAAAAAACTATAGGAGGAGTGTCGAGGCAGGTGACTAAATCAAGCAAATAGCTAACACTTATAGCAGACTTTCAGCTCATTTACTGATCAGATAACCCAAAAGAAACTGTTTTTTACAAACCACATGTGCATCTGCTTACAAAATTAATTATCTTTGTAACATAATATAAATAACAAACTCATGCAGAAACCGTCTATACCGAAAGGAACAAGAGACTTTTCGCCACTCGAGATGGCGAAACGAAATTATATATTCAACACCATCCGTGAAGTGTATCATCTTTATGGCTATCAGCAAATTGAAACACCAGCGATGGAAAACCTATCTACATTGATGGGTAAGTATGGCGAAGAGGGCGACAAACTTCTTTTCAAAATATTAAATTCGGGCGATTGCTTTTCGGCATTGAGTAACGAAGAGATTGCAGAACGTAACCCTGTTAAATTTGCCGCTAAAGCGTGCGAAAAAGGATTGCGCTACGACCTTACTGTGCCTTTTGCCCGCTACGTGGTGCAGCACCGTAACGAAATTACATTTCCTTTCAAACGTTATCAAATACAACCTGTATGGCGTGCCGACCGTCCACAAAAAGGACGTTACCGCGAATTTTACCAATGTGATGGCGATGTGGTAGGTTCTGACTCACTATTAAATGAGGTGGAATTGATTCAGATCATGAACGAAGTGTTCCACAAATTTGATATCCGTGTGTGTATCAAGATGAACAACCGTAAGATACTAACAGGTATTGCCGAAATTATTGGTGAAGCAGAGAAGATTGTAGATATCACCGTAGCAATAGACAAGTTAGATAAGATTGGACTTGAAAACGTAAACACCGAACTGCGCAACAAAGGTTTGGCAGAAGAGGCGATTGCAAAACTACAACCAATCATCCTACTAAGCGGTGATAACCGTGAGAAGATTGCCGTACTTAAAGAGGTACTTGCAGCTTCGGAGACAGGTATGAAAGGAGTTGAAGAACTTGAATTTATATTCGACCGTATCGACCTATTCACGCTTCAGTCTACTTTAGAGTTAGATCTAACCTTGGCGCGTGGCTTGAATTACTATACAGGTGCAATCTTTGAAGTAAAATCGTTAGATGTACAAATTGGTAGTATCACAGGTGGCGGACGCTATGATAACTTAACAGGCGTATTCGGTCTGTCGGGTGTTTCGGGTGTTGGTATCTCTTTTGGAGCAGATCGCATCTTTGATGTATTAAACCAATTGGAGCTTTACCCTACCGATTCATTGCTTACAACACAATTGATGTTTGTCAACTTTGGCGAAGCAGAAGAGATTCATCTTTTGCCTATTCTAAACCAAATCAGACAAGCTGGTATCCGTACCGAACTCTATCCCGAAGCGAACAAAATGAAAAAGCAAATGGGATATGCCGATACAAAGAATATCCCTTATGTAGCCCTTGTTGGAGAGAATGAGATGAAGGAAAACAAAATTAATTTAAAGAATATGCTAACTGGCGAGCAGCAATTAGTTTCTGTAACAGAACTTATTGATCTCTTTACGCAAGCATAATATCAGTTACTAGATCGTTATTCGATAGCTTGTTATTCGATAGCTTGTTATTCGATAGATAATGTAGTTTTAAAAGAATTATGACTCAAGATTAAACGTGCGTGTTTATTTTGAGTCATAATTCTTTCTATACGTATGTTTTGAATATAGTCTATTTGATTGATGCGTAGCATCTAAATTTGTAGCCTACAATTTACCATCTAAGACTGAGGTAATTACTAATGGGCGATAACATATACGAGTTACAAATGATAAACTAAAGCCACTTATCTAGTGGGTTCTTATCTTTCTTAGGGGCTGTGACCGCAGCTGGCGAATCCGACTTTTTAAGTTCGAAGCCTATGCTTATACCATCATACTCATCTGATAATTTACTTATAGCACTAATGGCCTTACTGCTTGTTATAGATGATATCATCTTAAAGAAACTAAGGAGTTTGTCAGCTTTAAATGTTAATGACATAGATTCTCCTAACAGGGTTGCGCTAGCAGGCATAGTACCAATATTTATCTTTCCTAGTGCGCGATATTTTAGCGTTATGATCTTATTGACCTCGTCTATTGTATATGTGCCTTTTAGTTCTTTTCCCTTTAATAAGCAGACAAAAGTCATATCTGTATTAAAGGTGTATTTAAACACTCCAGGAGAGATGCCAACCTTAGCGCAGTACGCGCTTAGCTTTGTTTCAAAACTAGCAGTAGCTGCAGCACCTGCTATATCTTTAAACGCATTATCTCCAGCTAGTTGAATCGCTGGTTTTACATAATCCCATGTGCCAGAGATGTTAGCTGGCGTAAGTTTCTGACCACCTGTTACGGAAGTGATAGCATCCTTAACGGCATCTTTATTAAAAATGTCAGAAAACGACTGAGCCTGAATCGTGTTGCATACCATTAATGATGTGAACAGTGCAGTAGTTGCAAGAATTTTATTCATGATGTTAATTTTTAGTTCTAAGTATATAACAAGAAAACGACCTCAAATAAAACAAACTCGACCCACGTATTACGGATGCTTTGAAATAATCTGTGTTAAAAACATCGGAATACGTATAGTCAAGTATTTTAATTAAAAAGAAACTCCTTAGTTTTTAGTGTTTTACAAGAATACTTGCTTGATTTTTCACTATGAATACAAACACTAAGGATATTAGCAAATTTAGTAAATTAACTTTAATTACACAATCTTATATCAA
>CAMQTD010000214.1 GCA_947036995.1 uncultured Parabacteroides sp. | reverse complement strand
CAAATTCCGCTTACCATTCGTCCCTAAATGGCTAAAACAACTACCAAAAACAGCTCGTTCGAAAAAATTGGCGAAGGTACATAAAAGGTAAGCGTCTCGGCGTTTACGTACGTATTGTGTATAAAAAAAGGCTTGAGGTAATTTTAGCCCCAGCCTTTTTTTATCTAGATTTTTCTTTCCACTTATCAGGAAGTAATTCTCTATATTTTTCTAACGAAGTATTAGGTTGCCATTCTGCAGTCTTAGTGATTACATCGGTTAGGTAATCAAAAAAGTTTATATTATTCATTTTACAAGAGAGTGCTAGAGTATAGAGTACAGCCCCTCGTTCAGCTCCCTTGTGAGAGCCAAAGAAAAGAGAGTTCCGCCTTGATAAAGAAAAATACCTATTATATCTTTCAACCAGGTTGTTGTCTAAATGTGTATCTCCTCTTGAAAAGATATCAACGAGTGCCCCCCACTCATAAAGCATGTAATTTATAGCTTTGGTAAGATCATCCTTTGGTAATAGGTTTGGGTTGCTCTTCATTCGTTGAAGCTCATCACTTAGCTGCACTAAGATAGTTGGAGCATACTCTTTTCTCCATTTTAAATTATTTTCCGCTGTCCATTCATCAATACCTATTTTATGTTTATGTTCTTCATGGTATAATTGATTTATCAAATCTACTATGAGTTTAGCTTCAATATCATCACCACAATCAAGGAACTTTCTTTTTATATGTTGGAGACAAGCGATACGTTGGATATTGGGGTAAGCTTTAGATTCTAATTTCTTATAGGGTATATATGCATCACTCTGAACTGTTCCGTTATAATTTGCGAGTTTATTCAGTATCACAGTTTCCGATCGAGAGCCATCGTCATATAGTACATATAAGAGTTTGCTTTTTACGCCGATAAGCACCCAAAAGTATCCTTTCCTGACACCTTTTCCATTTATGGCTTTCTGTTCTGGAACAAGTATTTTATAATAAGTTTCATCAGCTGTAATATAATCGTCTTGAAGCACTGCTGCTGAGATTCCTTTATGGATATTCTCTAAAAGTTCAGATGCTCTTTTAATAAAACCGTTTGCTGTAGCTTTAGATAGAGAAAAGCCATTATCCTCGAAGTAGTTTACAATACGTTCAACAGGCATGGCGTATATATAGCGAAGCTGCATAATTCCTGCTAAAAAAGAAGCATCAAAATTGGAGTTTAGAAAAGCTGCTTTAGGTGCTTTTCCTTCGTATGGCTTTCCGCCTTGCGTATAGGTGTAGATTTTGTAAACATGCTTGATAAAGCGCATTGGTATACATTCATATCTAATAGATACGCGATAGGGATAGGCTCCATTTTCATCTTTTCGACCGATAATACGCGCCTTATCCAAGCTAAAATCAGGATCATTTGGATATATTGTATGTTCTTGCACTTCCATTTCTGGATGCATATTGCGTTTTGCACCATTGTTTTTACGTTGCTTGCGTTGTATGGAACGAGCCGCTTCAAGTGTAGAGAATTCTTCAGGACTTAATGTAGGACGTATTTGCTCTGACTTATTCTCAATCAATCGACTTAGACCTTTGTTTTTATTTTTCTCTTTAGAAAGGCTGTCATCTATCTTAGTTAACACACCTTCCATAGAAGATAGGCGTGCTGTTAACTCAGCTATCTGACTATTAGCGTCAGATAGTAAGCCGTTGAGTTTTTGTATTTGCATTTTTAAGAAGTCTATAATCTCGTCCTTTTTCATGTTATAAAGATACAAAAAAAGAACGAGATATACAACTAAATGATAGTCAATATTATTGAATATCAGACTATTACTTGATTGTATTATTTAGTTCTAGTCTAAATCGTTTTCTATACTTGACAGAACCAAGTGAAACTCCTTGCATAATCATAGAAAATGTATTCCAGCATAAGTCATAACTATTGGATTCTGGATTAAATGTAGGCATTTCAAATGTACCTTTCTCCAGCCGTTTGTGATAAAGAATAAATCCATCTGTATCCCATCTAAGAAGTTTAACACTTTCTCTATTTTTTGAAACAAAAATGAAAACATCTCCCGATATTGGAATAAGAGTCATTTCTGTTTTGACCAACTTATAAAGGCCATTAATACCATTTCTCATATCTACTGATCGTTGACAGAGGTAATACCGACTATTTTTTGTTAACCCAAACATAAAGCAGCCTCCTTTTTATACATGACCACTAACAAAACAATCGCCTCTGGATTTCCTTTATCTATCCGCAAAATAGTACCATCACTAAATGTAAAACTTACTCCTTGGAGAAGGCTATTTTCTGCTGTTACTTGTGTAGAGGATATAGGGTTCTGAGGTGTTATACGAAGAAAGGCATTCTCTGTTTGCCTTTCTTTTGCTAGCTTATTTGCTGATAAATCGGATTTTACTGATTTTACTGTAAGGTTATTATGACTCATCCATTTTAACATTCCTTTGTAATGTACATGTTTTATTCGACAGTAAGCGATTAATGTGATTGATCCCTTTTCCGCTAAGTGTTTGCGATAGGACCGCATGGTTTGAGTATAACGATCGATTGCTGTTTCTTTATTTGCCATAGATGTCTGTTTTTTTGATTTCTTAAACTGATGGCAAAGATCGAGATATTTTCTCGTATCGAAAATACGTAAACGCCGAGACGCTTACAAACATTACGGGTGTTAGAGAAAAAGTATGCAGCTTTCTAAGGATAAAAAAGTAGTAGTTTGGAATCGCAACTTATTTATATAAATCCTTCCCCAATGATTCAAATCACATTAAATCCTTCACTTGTATCTCTCTGTTATATTGCTGTTTATGGTGAAGGATTGTTGTTTTCACCGTGTTTTGTTAGCTTTCAGTAAGCACTGTTGGATTGCTGTTTTTGGTAGTCGATTTAGT
>CAMQTD010000213.1 GCA_947036995.1 uncultured Parabacteroides sp. | reverse complement strand
TTGATTGTAGTGATTTTGACCGCTTTTTGTTTCTATATCTTTCTTCTATTATAGTTTATCCTTTAAAAAGTATCCTGTATGTGATGCTTCGCAAGCAACTACCTCTTCGGGTGTACCAGCTATTACTAAATCGCCACCAAATTTACCACCCTCCGGACCAAGGTCAATTAGGTGATCTGCACATTTAATCACATCCATGTTATGCTCAATAATCACAACAGTATGCCCCTTTTCGATCAGTTTGTTGAACGCTTTTAAAAGGGTTTTAATATCATGGAAGTGCAACCCAGTTGTAGGTTCGTCAAATACAAAAAGAGTAGGTTGTTGTTTCTCGTGTCCTAAGTAATATGCGAGTTTAACACGTTGATTCTCTCCTCCTGATAAGGTCGATGATGATTGCCCAAGTTTGATATATCCCAATCCTACAGCTTGTAGCGGCATAAGTTTTTTAACGATCTTACGCTCTTGTGTCTCTTGGCTTACGCTAAAGAATTCGATTGCTTGGTTTACAGTCATTTCTAACACATCAAACACACTAGCTCCGCGATATTGTACTTCGAGTAGATCGTCTTTGAATCTTCTACCATGGCACTCTTCGCATTCCAGTGTTAAGTCTGCCATAAACTGCATCTCTACGGTAATGGTACCTTCGCCTTTACAGTTTTCACAACGTCCCCCCTCTTTGTTGAAAGAGAAAAATGCAGCAGTATAACTTAGTTGTTTTGCTAATGGTTGAGCTGCAAAAAGTTTACGAATCTCGTCATATGCACCAATATAAGTTACTGGATTTGATCGAGAACTTCTACCAATGGAGTTCTGATCTACGTATTCAATCTTATTAATTAGGTGCATATCGCCACTTAGAGCAGCCGATCCCACTGTAGGATGAAGCGAATCGTCTAAATACTTGCGCATACCCTCAATAAATACATCCCTTACAAGGGTACTTTTGCCCGATCCACTCACACCTGTTACTACGGTGATGATATTGAGCGGAAAGCGTACGGTAAATCCTTTTAAGTTATTCTGTCTAGCACCTGCTACCTCGATGAAGTTATTCCACGGACGGCGAAATTCTGGCACGTCAATTTTCTCTTCTCCTAACAGATAATGGATGGTGTGGCTGTTGCTATTGGGGTGTAGGTTGTCCATTTTTCCTTGGTATACGACTTCTCCCCCTAGGCGTCCAGCGTTAGGACCAATATCTATAATATAATCTGCAGCACGGATAATCTCTTCGTCATGCTCTACTACCACCACGGTATTTCCGAGCGCTTGAAGCTGGCGAAGTACCTTTATTAGTAGGTATGTATCACGAGAATGGAGACCGATACTTGGCTCGTCAAGGATATAAAGTGATCCTACTAAACTACTTCCGAGCGATGTTGCTAAATTTATACGCTGACTCTCACCACCTGATAAAGAGACTGATAACCGATCTAATGTGAGGTATCCTAAACCAACATCAAGTAAGAATTGGAGTCTGCTTTGAATCTCTAGCAGCAGGCGTTTGGCTATTGCTTGATCTTGTTCGTTTAAAACAAGGTTATCAAAAAAGAGTTGCAACTCGCTGATGGATAAAGAAACCAATTCTCCAATATTTTTCCCTCCAACTTGTACATACATCGCCTCAGGTTTTAAGCGTGAGCCATGGCAAGTGGGGCAAATTGTTTTTCCACGATACCGTGCATTCATTACGCGGTATTGGATTTTATATATATTTTCTTCTACGAATTTAAAAAATGCATCAATGCCATAAACTCCTTTTTTTCCATGCCATAGCAGATTACGTTCTGCCTTTGTAAGTTCAAAATAAGGGCGATGAATAGGAAAATCATAGGCCGCAGCGCTATTTACAAACTCCATAAGCCACTCTTTCATCTTCTCACCTTTCCAACACACAACAGCGCCTTCGTATACCGAAAGCGATTTGTTGGGGATTACTAAGTTTTCGTCAATACCAACTATTTTACCAAAACCTTCGCAGGTAGGGCATGCGCCGAGTGGGTTGTTAAAGCTGAACATACGGTCTGTAGGCTCTTCAAATTCGATGCCATCAGCTTCAAATTTTTTGGTAAAGAGATGCACCGAGACACCATCGGGTAGATAAAACTTAACAATGCAACTGCCATGACTTTCGAAAAATGCTGTTTCGGCAGACTCGGCAATTCGTGTATGCGAATTTTTATCTTCAGATACGACCAATCGGTCAATCAATAGTTCTATTTTTGCTGTACTCAGCAGTTCACTGTTATTTATAACCTCTTCGATTCGGTAGAGTTTCTCTGCAATTTCAACACGTGCATAGCCCTCTTTCTGAAGCACTAATAACTGCTCCTCTGGAGTGCGGTCCGATGTAAGTATTACAGGCGTATATATTGCGTAACGTGTTCCTACGGGATATTGAAGTGTTGCTTGCACAATGTCGCTGACTTGTTGTTTGCGCACTTCAAGTCCTGAGACTGGGGAAATTGTCTTGCCAATACGCGCAAATAACATGCGGAAATATTCGTATATCTCGGTAGAGGTACCCACTGTACTACGCGGATTGCGACTGTGTACGCGCTGTTCAATAGCAATAGCGGGTGGAATACCTTTAATATAATCGCATTCGGGTTTGCTCATTCGTCCTAAAAACTGGCGAGCATAAGCAGAAAGACTCTCTACATACCGCCGCTGCCCCTCTGCATAGAGGGTGTCAAAAGCCAAAGATGATTTTCCTGAACCAGAGAGTCCGGTAATCACGACGAGTTGATCTCGAGGAATTTCGACATCAATATTTTTAAGATTATTGATGCGAGCACCTTTAATGCGTATATTTTTCTCTTCAGACATAACGTTTCTGCTATTTTATAATAGTGCAAAGCTACTGAATTAAATGCAAAAACAAAAGTGAATAATTCAGCTACACTGTAATCAATTCTTAAATAATT
>CAMQTD010000212.1 GCA_947036995.1 uncultured Parabacteroides sp. | reverse complement strand
ATTAGTACAACGCAAATATAGTATAAATCAGGGAATAAAACAAAAATAAAGCAATACAATCTGCTACTATTTGCTTTTGAAAAGATAAAAACAGAAAAGCAAATTGTACTATTTTGAAGTCATATATAGATATTCGCTATCTTTTTGCAAATAAAAACGGCATTATTGTTGTTATTTTGCCATAAATAGATATCTTTGCTTCGTATTGATTAACAAAATAAATAGACTTATTTTAAACATATGAGTTATCTAATAAAACCTGCAAATTATAAAGCAATCCTCAATTTATCACAAACAGAAATGGGGATTAAGATGATTAAAGATTTTTTTCAGCAAAATCTTTCTTCTGAATTGCGTCTGCGTAGAATAACAGCCCCTCTTTTTGTTTTAAAAGGAATGGGTATTAACGACGATTTAAATGGTACTGAGCGTGCTGTAACATTTCCGATCAAAGATTTAAACGATGCTAAAGCTGAAATTGTACACTCTTTGGCAAAATGGAAACGTTTAACGTTGGCGGATTACGGTATCGAAGAAGGATATGGAATTTATACAGATATGAATGCCATCCGTTCTGACGAAGAACTTGGTAACCTGCACTCACTTTATGTAGACCAGTGGGACTGGGAGCGTACAATGGGTAAAGCAGAACGTACTGTTCAATTTCTTAAAGAAACCGTAAGTCGTATATATGCGGCCATGGTGCGAACAGAATATATGGTATATGAGATGTTTCCGAATATCAAACCAGTATTACCACAAAACATATTTTTCATCCATGCAGAGGATTTGTTACAACTCTACCCAACCCTAACTGCTAAAGAGCGTGAAGATACAATTACTAAAAAATATGGTGCTGTATTTATAATTGGTATTGGATGTAAGTTAAGCGATGGAGAGAAACACGATGGTAGAGCACCCGACTATGATGATTGGTCTACCGTTGCTGAGAATGGACAAACAGGCTTAAATGGCGATTTGCTACTATGGGATGATGTGTTAGATCGTTCAATAGAACTATCCTCAATGGGTATCCGCGTAGATAGAGAAGCACTTATTCGCCAGTTAGAGATGTGTGGCGCCGAAAGTAAAAAAGAATTATATTTCCATAAACGACTGCTAAATAACGAACTTCCATTGAGTATTGGTGGTGGTATTGGGCAATCTCGTCTATGTATGTTCTATCTTCGCAAAGCGCATATTGGCGAAATCCAAGCAAGTATATGGCCCGAAAGCATGCGTAAAGAGGCGCAAGAGGCTGGTATGAATTTAATTTAACGAACACTGTATGCAGGTAAATATCAACAAAAGTTGGAAAGATCAATTAACAGCTGAATTTGACAAAGCTTATTTCAACGATTTAGTCACTTTTGTGAAACAAGAATATAGCCAGGGGGAAGTCTTTCCTCCTGGCCAATTTATATTTAAAGCCTTTGATAGCTGTCCGTTCGAAGCGGTAAAGGTTGTTATTCTAGGGCAAGATCCTTATCACGGAGTAGGACAGGCGCATGGATTGTCGTTTTCTGTTCAAGAGGGAATTCCTTTTCCACCATCTCTTCAAAATATATTTAAGGAGTTGGCAGCGGATATGGGAACACCTACACCGCAATCGGGCGATTTAACACGTTGGAGCGAACAGGGTGTTCTGTTACTCAATGCAACACTTACAGTGCGAGCACATCAAGCTGGCTCACATCAAAAAAAAGGATGGGAGTTATTTACAGATGCTGTTATCCACCGATTGGCAGAGCAGCAAGAAGGGATCGTATTTATTCTTTGGGGAAGTTATGCGCAAAAGAAAGGAGCGTTTATTGATCGGAATAAACATTGTGTTATTCAATCACCACACCCCTCTCCTTTATCGTCGTACCGAGGTTTCTTTGGAAGTAAACCATTCAGTCAAACAAATGCATATTTGGTAAACAACGGTAAAGAACCAATTAATTGGTAAATACACTGTTGAATCAATTATTCATAAAAACTAAATACGGAAGATATATTCTTTATATCATCTCGTAACGGCAAACGCCAAACCAATTGATTGCTCGAATCAATTTCGAGCAACAATGGTTGCGTTTTATCTTTTGTATGACCATTCCAATTTGCGATTAATGTATTTCCATTCTCATAACGTATGAGTTCTGCCACAAATAGGAGTGAAGCTCCTGCAATATCTTCAGACGAAACTGTTTTAACAACTTGCCCTTTGCTTGGATCTACCTCTACAAACTTATGACCATCACCACAAGCAACTAACCAATTACCATCGGCTAATACTTTTACCGAAAAAGGATTTCCTCCTGTAGGAATAGATTTTAGTATCTGAAGATCACGATCCAACTCCAATACACACCCTTTACCCATGAGGGGGATCAAGTAAGTATCTTGTGCCGTTTTAGCGATTTGTCTAAATTGGCTGTGTATACCTTTAATATTGGTGTCAAAGGCTTGTTCTTTCTCTAATTTGCCAGCCTTGTCTAATAATACCAACCGAGAAGGATTGCCACAAATAGCGAGCAAATGCTTACCCGACTTTAATTGTGTTGCCGTGTATAACTCCTCTTTGGGCTTAACTTTATAATCCCACAGCGTTTGATGTTCGCGCGTTATTAAGCGGGCACCACCTCTATACGCATAGAGGATGTTGCCTTGGCTTGTTAGTTCTACATCATTACAATCATCTGTTGGTGATTAAAGAGACTGGGCGTTAAATCTTATCACATGGAAGAAAGGTGGTTCTTTTGTATTTAGTACTATGCTAGTTTTAGTATTTAGCTTTGATTTTAACCGAATAGCCTTGATAATTTAATCTTTTACCAACGAATAACTAGCTAAAAAACTATCACAATCTAACCAGATGACCAGGGTCATTCGATCTCTTGACCTTGGTCATCTGATCTCTTGACCCTGGTCATCCGATCTCTTGACCTTGGTCATCTGATCTCTTGACCCTGGTCATCCGATCTCTTGA
>CAMQTD010000211.1 GCA_947036995.1 uncultured Parabacteroides sp. | reverse complement strand
AACTGACAATGGAGCGAGATTTTTTAGCCGATGCTTGCAAAAAGGCAGGTCTAAAGTAAGCATCCGATAAAGTACATACCTCTATCCCAGCTCAGACTTTAGAGTACTGGCTGCTGAGATATTATTACTGGTTAGTTATTTCTATAGAATATTTTCTTGACTTTTTTTGAAGTTTTCTGGTAGCAAGTCCGCTATATTTTTGGAGGAATTGATATTTTCCATAGCATAACTCAGCCATTCGTGTGGATTCACCTCTCTCGCTTTGCAGCTTCCAATAAGTGAATATATAATGGCTGCTCTTATCGCAGCTTCGTGATTACCACAGAATAAATAATTTTTCCTTCCAATGGCTAGTGGTCTAATGGCATTTTCAACCAAGTTATTGTCAATCCGATACCTTCCATCTAGGTGGTATCGTGATAGTTTTGGAAAAATAGAATAGGTATACGTAATCGCCTTTCCTAGTCGACTACTTTTAAGTGCCACCACTTCTTTTGATGCATCTAGTAGCCACTTTTCAAACGTACATAGAATGGGATAAGATTTCTTGTGTCTCAACTTTTTTCTATCGTCATAACTTAGATTTTCTTCGTCTGCCTCTCGTTCTATGTCATATAATTTTTGAATCTGTAACATCGCCTGTGTGGCTAATTCTTTATTCTCAGGTATTGATTCTTCAAACTTTCTTCGAGCATGTGCCCAACATCCTAATGTTAGTTTACCATTGATCTTTTCAAATTGATTGTAAGCTTGATACCCATCCGATTGTATGGCACCATTAAAATCCTTCAATAAAACCGCCGCCGTATTATATGACCTCGAACCATTATCGTAGTGAAAGAAAACATCCCCTTTGATTGGATCTCTCACGACCCAGATATATCCTTTCTTTGTTTTACCTTTATCATCATCTATCACCTGCATCGTACTCTCGTCCACTTGTAGATAATCTGTTGCCAGTATATTCGCACGCAATTGATCATATATAGGCTTGAGTAGTTCACATGCTGATGCGAACCAATCTCCAATCGTAGAAGAGCTCAATACAACTCCCATATTTTTGAAATGCTGTATTTGTCGATAAAAAGGCATGTGATAAAGATATTTTTGAAGAATAATTTCACTTACAATGCTTGGATCTGCAAGAGACTTGTTTAGACTATTCTCTGGTAGAGGTGCCATTACAATTTGCTTTAATGTTTCCCCTTCTGGACTTTCTGCCACCTCTTTCTTTAGCACATATTTATTTCGAACCGTACGCTTAATATATATTTCTGCTGGTTTAAATGCTATTTTATCAGAGATATCTTCTCCAATATGTGTATACCTTTCATCATCCTTTTCAATAGGATCTAAGAATGTATATTCTACCCTAAGATTCTCCCATGATTTATGGCTTCTTACGGTGCGAGGCTTCTTTACCTTGATAGTCTTTGTAATGACCGCTTCATTTTTTTGAGCTTCATTTTCTAATATTTCACGCTCTTCTTCTGTGAGTTCATCACCGAATAGATCTAATTGCCTATCATCAGGCTTTGAAGAAATAAAACGTTCACTCGTTGCACCATATAGTTTTTTGCGCAACAAGATATTTTCATTTTCTAGTTCTAGTATTCGTTGTTCCTTCTTACCTAAAAGTTGTTCCTTTCCAGATAATTTTTTCAGCAATGAATCTCTTTCCTCTAATAGCTTTTTGATTTCTTTTTCAGTCATACAATCCTTTGATTTACTGACATAAAGATACTAAAAAACGACCATTCTTACAAATATCAAGAGCAATATTAATTCATTTTTGCGCTATTTTTTAGTATTTTCTTAATCGTTTCAATCGAGTTTTAGGATCATCCCGAATGCCTTCAACTAGCATGACGAGGTCTAGCCATTCGATGGACAATTTACCAGATGAAGGATCTATTGTTGGTAATTTAAACGTTCCTTCTTCTAATAGTTTAGAATAGATAACCAAGCCACCTGGCTCCATATGTAGTAATTTGATTCGGTTGTGCCTACTGTTGATAAAGATGAATACATCTGAGTTGCGCACATCCATTCCCATTTCATTTTTTACAAGTCCACTTAAGGTATGGAAGCTCTTGCGCATGTCGGTTGATTTACCGTAGAGCCAGTAGCGTATACTTGCATTGAGATTAAACATTAGAACCTCCAATTGCTGATAAGATTAAAGCACTCAGTAGTTCAACTGAAAAAGCTCCTTTAAGATGAAGATCAGTTCCAGAAGTTGTTCGAATGTTAATATCAAGTTCACTAGACTGAGAACGATCCAAGATCGCTGGATTATCAGATATTTGCAGGGGTATGAAGTTACCAGAAGGAGGTGACGGTTTTTGCCTCGTTTTTTTCACCCAATAGCCATACGTATGAAATGGGATATTATGTTGTTTCGACCATACTCGAACGGACAGACCTAAAGATATACGCTCCTGTTCTAATTCTTGAATTTGTTCTAAGTTCATTACCAGTTATTTTTGAAACAAAGGTAGGATCAATAGGATATGAATACAAGATGTAATTCTTCGGATGCTTACACTTCAATGGTATGGGTGTTAGACATCACATATATTTATACCTTAGGAGGTTTTTTTTATTTAACAACTATCATAGATTTATATGATCGAAAAGTTATTGGCTGGAGTATTAGTACTGATATGACAAAGGAACAGACGGTTATTAAAGCTTTTGAAATGGCTAAGAATAATCGCCCAATAACTAAAGGAATGTTATTTCATTCTGATAGAGGATCTCAATATGCAAGTCATGAGTTTGTAGAAATATTAAAATCTAATAGTATCGTTCAAAGCATGTCGCGTAAGGGGAATTGCTGGGATAATGCTGTTGCTGAAAGTTTCTTTAAAAGTTTGAAATGCGAGATGATTTATGGGAATAAACTTATTTCTGCTGAAAAAATGGAGTTGCAAGTTTTTGAATATATTGAAATATGGTATAATAAAGTTAGAAGACATTCAGCTATTGGAAATTTAAG
>CAMQTD010000210.1 GCA_947036995.1 uncultured Parabacteroides sp. | reverse complement strand
TTTACGGCTGTAAAAAAGGAGGTTGCTGTGAAATTTTATAATAGAACAAGTGAGGTTGTTGAACTACAAAAAATAAAAGGAATGGCGTATAAAGACCTCTCCAAACTCACTGTGTTGGTAGAACGACGTAGAATTGGTAAGACTTTGCTCATTCTTAATGCACTCAAAGATGAATCTCTCATATATCTCTTCTTCGTTTTTGTTTTCGATATATCGAGAGCAATTATTGGCAGATAAGATTGAGGTAATAAATGATAATCCTGTACTAAGCATATTTGAAAGCGACCCAGCAACAGCATAATTTTGAATTACGCTGTTGCTGAGTCGCTTTTCATCAAACCCCAACCCCTTCAACCGCATACACCGTCCCCCTGCTGCTGCGTTTACTAGGGACTCTATGTCGCTTCAATATCCTACCAAAGTTTACAATCACCTTTTTACTCAACGCAAAACCTTTTTGTTTTTTGGCAAGTACAGTCAATATCTCTGTTGCCAATAACCACTGCTTGGCTTCAGTCGCTTCGCTAATGGTGAAGTACTGTTGAAAGAGCAGCTCCTCGACAGGAAGTTGTTGGAAAGATTGGTTATCTTCCGTGATCGCTTCCTCCTCCGCTTGCGTAAACCAGTAGCGTTCGTTTTGAGCCAATAGCGCTACGGCTTGGGCGTAGAGCTGGTCGTAGTTTATCGGTTGGTCGTAGCTGATCTTGCCTGTAATCTCGATACAGATATAGCGACGACTACCTGTTGGGTCTGTTAGCAGATCGAAGTTATTGCTTGTGGCGATAAACGTGGCATAGCGGCGGAGCAACTGCGTGGTAGACTGATACGGCAGCCGTGTGCTTACATTTACCTTCTGAAGCACCTGTTTAACGTAGCTTTGCTGACTGCTTTTGATCGAATCGAACTCATCCAAGTTAATCAACGCATAGCGATGCAGTGCCAGCTCAACCTCCCGACGCTTACTAAAGTCGAGGCTATCCGTATAGTATGAGCGTAGTGCTGGTGGCAAGAGGTTTAGGCAGAAGGTAGACTTTCCACACCCCTGATTACCTACCAGTAGCGGTGTCGCACTGTTCGCATGCTGCGTGTCTAACTGTTGCCAGTGGGCTACCATGCTTAAAAACCAACGAAAGAAGCGATCGTGCCACGCCGTGCTCTCGGTCGGAATGCGTTGTGCCAACTCGCGGATATGGTCTACACCATCCCAAGGGGGAAGCTCGTTCAAGAAATCGGTTATCGGATGATACGTCTGCACGTAGTCCGATAAAACAAAGCGATCAATGTCTTTATCCCAAACAGCAATTCCCTCGCGCTGTGCCTCGATACAAATCGTGTGCGATGCCTTGGTGTCGTAGGGCTTAAAATCGCCATACATGGCAGCGCGAGAGGCATATTCGATGGTATTACTCATCTCATTGTGGCGGAAGAAGTAGCGGCGATTCATAAACTCCTCGATCAGCAACACAAACACCGTGCTTTTGGGCATAAGTATAGGGTACTGAATCGCCTTTTTGAGTAGATACACGGCACGAAATGTAGTGCGCGCTTCCAATGCGTGCGGGGCGAGGTCGTGCAGTAAAAACGTCCACCCTAATGCCTCCTCTTCAGGTATACCAGCTTGATAGCAGTTCTCGGCTAAACTGGTCAGAAAAGATTTCAGTTGAAGTTTGCCCGTCTCCGCTGTGTAGAATACTGCCTTTTGCGTGGTATTTGCGAGTGCCATGTTGTAGAGCACCGCCAATCTACCGGTGCGCTGTATGCCAGGCAAGAGTCGTTCCACGGGATCGGTCGGTACAGCTTCGGGGGTTTGTTTAAAAGAGAATAGAGGCATTTTAGTAGGCTGATCTATTTGAATAGCCGTTGCCTCTGGATTGTAGTGAACGGCTGCATCGTAACTCATCCTACAAGCATGAATCGGCGTAGGCTCTTTAAGGCTTACAGGGTGGTTTAGCTGCGGTTCGTAATACTTAATGGCACGCATATATGCCTCGGCATGGAAACATTCGATCTCCTGCTCCTTACTTGGAAGCGTACCATCTCGCAGCGTAAAGGGCACTACAACCTTGACCGACCTCCCACTACACCCCACAAATGCGAGCAATGTTTGTGGCATCTGCGCCGCTTCGTAGCGCAATGTATTGGCACGGGTTTCGTTCTCAAGGTTGTTGAACTCCAACATCACATAACCTGTATAGTGTACAAGCTCAATATTGGAGGGATCAATCAGATTAATCTTTCCGCCAAACACTAAAAACGGTACACGCTCTAGCTTGCGGGGCTGCACGCCATAAATAGTCTGCTTCAACTCTGCGCGCACTTCGGTGATGGGGCGAAGCCTCGTCAGTTCACAAAGGCTTTTTACCACGCTATCCAAATTCAGGGTGTGGACGATTAGTTTGTCGCCCGTAAAACGGTATTGTCCAATCATAACTTTACAGGGTAGGTTTACGTTCAAATTTAATATGCTTGATTTTGTTTCGGAGCAAATTACTCATCTTAAAACAGAGACGATTGGGTTTTACGCGTGATGGCGTGCAGTCAGCGGCATTTTCGAACCCTTCGCTGGTAGCAGAGAGGTTAAACTGCCCCAGCTCTCTGAGATCGACCGTAAAGCCCATTCCCACGCACTGCACAATTTGATGTGTTAGCTCCGAAACGGCTGCTAATACATCGCCTTTGGATAATGAACAATGAGAAGCAATGCGTTCTGCCAGTTCATCGGTGGTGATTAATCCCGTGGTAACAGGTACTCCATAATAACGAATCTTTTCTTCGGCGCCGCTCTTATCTATTTTGGGGCGCACTACGTAGTGATGTGACATAAGGTAGTATTTTAGGCGTTAAACAATCAGACCTATTCTTTCTGACACCCGGGTGTCGCAGCATTTCACACCCGGGTGTGACC
Organism: uncultured Parabacteroides sp.; assembly: GCA_947036995.1. GTDB lineage: Bacteria > Bacteroidota > Bacteroidia > Bacteroidales > Tannerellaceae > CAMQTD01. Next base: position 110 of record CAMQTD010000210.1, on the reverse strand, counting down.
GACCCTGACACCCGGGTCTCAAGCCGCTGACACCCGGGTGTCAGAAAGTTTAAGTCCTACAAATCTAGAAAAAAGAAAGGACTAATCCAAACATTATCAGGTATTTATTC
>CAMQTD010000209.1 GCA_947036995.1 uncultured Parabacteroides sp. | reverse complement strand
CAATGTAAAAGAGAGAATATTAGAAGAGCATAACCCAGTAAAAGGTCTTGCTACATTCGATACATCAAAATTAAAAGTATTGACGCTAAATATAAAGGATGTATATTTTCAAGAGATTGTAAAAGGATACAAAAAACAAGAGTTTCGAGAAATTAAACCGACTACGATAAACAAATACACGTATATCGACCCCAAAGATGGGAAGCGTTGGTTAAAGCATTACGATGTCATTCGTTTTTATGTAGGTTATCAGCGAGATAGAGAGAGTGCATTGATCGAAGTTTTGAATATAGAGTTTGACAGAGATGCAAATATGATAATCTATTCACTAGGGAAAATATTTCAACTTGATCCAAAGTAAATGGCTCATTCGTATTTTTTTAACATTTTGCACACTGCTTAGAGAAGTCAATAAATTATATTTTATTTTTTGTAACCGTCCAAAGAACTACATCTTGCCCAATACCTGATTTTTCTAGACCTTTGTCTCAAATTAATTAGCAATGAATAGCAATGGTAACAAAGATGACAAAGGATGAATTATCAATTTTGTATAATAAGTTTAAAAGTTTTCCACACAAAAAGACAATGAAAGCATTTTGTCGAGAAGAAGATATAGGATACGAAATGTTTCGTAGTTTTAAACGTCGCCAAGAAGATCAATCTCTGTTTGCATCTCATAATTCTTTTACCCCCATATCCATCACCGATGATTCTTCAACTTCTGAGCGGCAGATAGTTGTATCGAGTAAGACTTCCACGAGTAGTATAGAGAATTTAGTGATAACTTATCCTAATGGCATTCAATTGGAACTATCCTCTATAAATATCTCAGCACTAAAAGATTTAGTCTCCTTACATCAAATTAAATAATCTCTCTGCCTATGTTTGCTTTAGGTCAAGATCTTCAATACTATCTAACCATCGGTTCTGTCTGTATGCGTAATGGAATAGATGGATTGAGTGGAATCATACGCAATAAGCTAGGACGTGATCCTCTTTCTGGTGAAGTGTTTATTTTTATATCCAAGAACAAATACAATATGAAACTACTACACTGGGAGCGAGGAGGATTTGTATTATATCAAAAAAGATTAGAGCTGGGGACCTTTGAAATACCAGATTATGATACCACTAAAGGCAGTTTTAAAATGGAGTGGCATACATTAATTATGCTCATAGAGGGTGTAAAGATAAAACATACACACCTGCGCAAGAGATACGTTAAGTAGAATATATTCTATTGATATTCAGTACAATAAACTACTTATTTATTTGCAAATCCCATACATTACACCTATCTTTATACTATGATAGAGCAAGAAATATACAATAAGTTATTAAAGCAATTCCTTCAAAAGGATGAAGCTCTTGCTCAAAAAGAAATTAAGATAAGTGAGCTTACAACTCAAGTACTAGATTTAGTTGATCAAATGAAGATATTATCAGACAAGATAGATTATTTGACCACAAGGCTATACGGAGCAAAAAGTGAAAAATCACGACTTCCTAAAAACAATCTTGCTACAACAGCTGAGTCTGTAAAGAAAATCTCTGATATTACAGAATCACATGGTACATCATCGACAGTCAATGTACCATGTGTTAATGAACCTCTAACTCACTCACCTATTCCATCAAAACGTTATACAGTTGAGAGACGTACTTACGATGAGCTAAAAGAGGAGATAAATGATGTACCATTATTAGATTGTCCAGAAGGTGCAATATTCTTACGATATGAAGATACAACTCGACTTGTATATGTGCCAGGTAAGATAAAAAGAGTAATATGGCGTAGACCTATATATGTTTTAGGTGATAAATTCTATACTCCTGAATTACCCGAATGTCCATTAGATAAATGTTATGCAGATGCATCACTGCTTGCTACAATTATCACAAATAAATATAGATTCCATCTACCGTTGGAGAGACAGCTTACTATGTTTAAGTCTCTTGGAATAGATATCGCTAAAAGTACATTTAATAATTGGGCAACAAAAAGCATTGATTTGCTTAATCCTTTACATGATGCACTCTTAAAGATCATTCGTAAAAGTGAGTATGTAAATATTGATGAGACAACGATAAAGGTTGTGATTAAAGAGTTAAGCGAATGTAAGAATGCATATCTATGGGGACTGACGGCTAAATTTGAGAAACTTGCATTGTTCTACTATGATGATGGGTCAAGAAGCCAAGCTACTCTCCTAAAGATAATAGGAGGTGCTTTTAACGGAGCAATACAGAGCGATGCTTGTCCATCATACAAAATTCTTGAATCAAAAGATTACATACACAAAATCATAACTCTTTCCTGTCTAGCTCATATTAGAAGAAAAATATTTGAAAGTATATCCACAGATAACAGAGCTCAGGAACTTTTTGATTTAATCAACTGCATATATCATTACGAGCATCTATGGCAAAAGGAAAACGAGGAAAGAGAAAAACGAAAAGAGCCCAAACTCAACTATGATGAGATTAGCCATATAAGGAAACGGGATGAATATCCTATTATGCTAAAGCTATATCGTAAATTACAAACTTACAATATAGATAAAAGCGTTTTGCCAAAAAGTTCGTTTGGGAAGGCTGTTCGTTATGCACTAAATGAAGCATCAGGAATATTAAGATGTCTTAAAGATGGAAGATATGCACTAGATAACAATAATCAAGAACGCCAATTTAAGGATATTATATTGGGAAGGAAAAATTATTTGTTTTGCCAAGGACACCTTTCGGCTAAAAGAACTGCAACTATATATTCACTTATCGCGTGCTGTAAACTTAATGATGTGGATCCATATGATTATCTTACTAATGTTTTACAAAGGATAAGTTCCCATAATCAACTGATGATCGAAGAGCTACTGCCACACAAATGGAAAAAGAATACTGAATAGAACATCGTTATGCATTGTGAAATTTTATATTGAAATGCAGGACGTAGTTCTTTGGACGGTTACGATCAACTTCGTCCGGAAAGGCGGGTCAGTTTGAATTGGCGCAGGTGGGTCAATTTGGAGCG
>CAMQTD010000208.1 GCA_947036995.1 uncultured Parabacteroides sp. | reverse complement strand
GCACGAATTTATAAGCCAAAGCCCTAAATTTATAAACACCTCCTCAGTTTTTCAAACTACTTTTGTATCGTAATCAAAAATTGATTGCAACTAGATATTATTATTTAAACAAATCAATATAATAAATTTACTATGGCAAAATTATTTGGAACACAGGAGCTTTATCATGGATTAGGTTCATTGGCAGAATTGAAAAATATTTCTGGTAAAAAAGCAGTTATCGTAACAGGTGGAAACTCTGTAAAGGCAAATGGTTCTTTAGGTAGAGTAGAAGCAATTCTTGACGAATTGAATATCGAACACATCAACTTCGGTGGTGTTGAAGCAGATCCATCAATCAATACAGTACGTAAAGGTGCAAAAGTATTTGAAGCGTTTCAACCAGATTGGATTATCGGTCTTGGTGGTTGTTCTGCAATTGATGCAGCTAAAGCGATGTGGGCAATCTACGAGCACCCAACATTGACTTTCGAAGAGATGACTAAGATTGGTGGTATACCTCCATTGCGTGCTAAGGCGCGTTTTGCAGCGATTCCTTCTACAAGTGGTACTGGAACAGAGGTTACAGCACTTGCTGTTATTACAGACACCGATACGCACGTTAAATACCCATTGGTATCTTACGAACTTCTTCCTGATATTTCTATTATCGACGGAGAGTTATGTATGTCTATGCCTAAAAATGTAACAGCAAATACAGGTCTTGATGCATTAACACACAGTGTTGAAGCGTATGTATCAAATATTGATGATAACTATGCTGACGCTTTTGCAAAAGGTGGTATTGAATTGGTGTTTAATAATCTAAAAGAGGTTGTTGCAAACCCAACTAACGCTGCTGCACGTCAAAATATGCACGATGCTTCTTGTTTAGGTGGATATGCATTTACGAATGCTTGGTTAGGTATTGTTCACTCTATTGCTCACCAAATGGGTGGTGTTTTCGGTATTCCTCACGGTTGTGCTAATGCAATTGTTTTACCTAGCGTAATCCGTTACAACGCAAAATCAACTGAAAGATATAACGATCTTGCAAAAATCGTTGGTGCTACAGATGCTGAAGGTTTTGCATCAGCAATCGAAGCGCTTAGAACAGAAGTAGGTGTTATCTCTTGTGTTAAAGAGTTTGGTATTGCAGAAGATGTATGGATGGCTAATGTAAAAGAGATGGCTGCTCACGCAATGGCGGACGCATGTACTGGCTTCAATCCACGTATTACAACTGTAGAAGATCTTGAAAAGATATTTATCGCTTGTTATAATGGTGATAAAGTAAATTTCTAATACATCTTGTGCGAATTGAAATCGTATAAAAAAAGGATTATTCCGAAATAGCTAGCTATTCGGAATAATCCTTTTTTATGTTTTAAAGCGGCTCTTACAGTTTACTTACCGTATATTTTCTCTTTCATCTGTTTTGCTTGATCTATTGCTTCTACATTGAGTAGTTTGCGATTTAGCTCTACAAGGTTTTGATCAGCCTCTTTTGATCCTAGTTTTTTAGCCTTTAGAAGCTCAATTTCCGCTTGTTTATAGTTTCCTGATAGTAGGTAGTACGCTCCAAGAATATTTGCTTTAGTAGCAGATTCTATCCCATTTCCTATTTTTTGAATAAAGAGCGTTGCTGCTTTTAAATCACCCTTTGTTATTGATGTTACGGCAGCATTATACTGTGCAATGTCATCTTCAGGAAAAAGAGTTGAAGCTGTCATAAATAGTTGTACAAATTCGGAGCTTCCTACAGGATATGTTTCAGATAGTCGGTAAATTTCTTCAAGGCTTAAGTTACCCGGACGATCAAGTATAACTGTTTTTATTTTAGCTAAATCATACGCGTCCACTTCGTACCCAACCTCTACGATTACTTTACGCAGTGCAGGGAAAAAGTTTTTAAGCATATACCTATAAGGCGTACCTCTATTAAGCTTTATTAATTGAGATTCTCTACCCGATTCGATACTTACTGTTTGGATAATATTAGCGATTTCCTCTTTATACTGCAAGTCTGAGTTTTGAACCATTGGGGTCAGATCGTCCCAGTTTTCGCCACCAAATACGATGTTGTAAAGATTATTTTTGAGATTGTATTTTCTCTTAATATACTGCTCCAGAGATTTAGCTCTGTTTTCTGATAGTATTTTATTATTCGATAAGCTTCCTTCTGGGGATGCGTAACCGATTATTTTCACCGAATTGATGGTTAGGTCTTTATCGCTGTTTACCATTTGCAGCATGTTTTCTATTTTTGCCAACTCCGTTTTGTTATTGTGAGCTGTAGGGTTTAATATGGACGAGTTTACGGCAAAGATAAGATTCGAAACACTTGATATGTTTCTTCGCTTGTGTGCTACAGGAGCAGGCTTAATGTATGCAAGCTGTGGCGTTACGGTGTAAGATTCAATAACTGGAAGATTGAACGAGAGATTGCTTTTTAAAATATTGGTTGTTGGTAAGGTGTCAATATCGCAGCAACCATACAGTATGCTTGTTAGTTTTAGTTGAGATTCTACCATCCAAGGTTCGTAAGGTACAGTATAAGCATATTTCACAAAGCGAGCATTCTCTTTTTTTGCATTTCTGCCAAAATTTTTAATAATGGCATAAGGCATATTCTCCTCAGCAATATATTTCTTTTTCATCGTATCACTCATCAGTGCCATGGTACGTCTGTATACGGCGGCATTGTTTCGTCCTTGTAATAGTATAACAGGAAGTTTTAATTTTTGATTCTTTGTCTCTATGATTGGGGCATATATAATACCTTTTTTGGATGTTAGCTTTACTTTTTTTAGGTCTATATCTATTTTGATATACAGCGAGTCGTTTTTATATTCGAACTGCTCTACAGCTGTGTTTAATCCAGATCCTATCATTGCGTGCTGTGCAGTTGCTTGCTTGCCAAATAGGGCAACGAGGGCAACTGCTATAACTAATATATTTTTTTTCGTAATCATCATGCGCTTGTTTTTAGTTGAGAATAAATACCAATGATACACCTACTTTAGTAATACCAAAATAATGGTTTGTGTCGCTCCCTAATAATGGGCTGCATTTC
>CAMQTD010000207.1 GCA_947036995.1 uncultured Parabacteroides sp. | reverse complement strand
CTAATATCTTACTTTTGCGACAATTGAATTTAAGCGCACTACCTTATGAAACAGTCTGTGATTGTATCTTTCAAATGGATTATACTCCTAGTATTACTAATTGTGCCTATTGTGGCAAATGCTAAAGATGTTACTAAAGATAAGAAATGGAAATTTGAAATAGCAGCAGGTATAAATAATTATTCTGCTTGGGAGATTGAGCCAGCCATAACCTACCAGCCTATACCTTATGTGGGGATAACGATTGGTGCACTGTTTTCGGATATACCAGGTGGTGGTTATTGCAGCGGAATCACGCATAATGAACAGTGGTTGTGGACGATGTCAAGTGATAGTACATCCAACGCTGTTTTTGCTTTACGACCATCCATCCAACTGAATACGCCCTCATTATTATTTGGTCAAAATAAAGATATTGCCCTATATTTTACGCTTTCACCCGGATTGACTATTATTCCTTTTGCTAAAAACAGGTTTGAAGTAAGCTATACCCCTAATCGCCCTGGAGCATATGAATTGAATAAATTAGATTGGAAAGCAAACAAACGAGCAAAGTTTTTGTATGCTCACGTCAAAGGTATTTTATCTCTTGAAATTAAAGATTTTGGTATTCTATCTTTAATATACACATGTTCTAATTATGATTTCTATGGTGAGAGAAGAGATATCACGATTGAAGGGAGTAGATTAAATTTTGAGAAAAAACGTTTTACACATGCAGTAGCTATGGGGCTTGGGTATCGTTTTTGATTCTGATTTGTTGACATATTGTAACCAGTTATATTCTCAGAAGAAGTTAATATTTCATTTGCTGGATCAATTCAGTTTTCTTTAGTTCCCATATTCAGCATCAGGTTTCCTCTTTTAACTTTTTTAATAAGGTTGTCAGTAACTTGATATCCTTCTATTGTCGTAAAACTATTAAAAGTCATTGTAATACCACACATTACTTATATATGTTGTTGTTCTATTATTTATACCTGTGGTATTACTAATTACTTAATACTAATCCGCAAAATATTTAACCTTTGCCCAACCCTCAGATCCATAGATATTGGCGGCTACTGCACTATTTGCATTTTTATGCATTTGCCTTGAATCTATTAATCATTATTTTGTATATTTACACCGCCATAAGGAAATTAATAAATTATGAAATCATATAAAGTCCTATTATACATTCTATTAGTAGCTTCTACGCTTATGTGTAGCAAGCCTCAAAACAGTGCTGTGCAATTTATTCTAACAGAAGCAGAGGCAATATTGGAAACTCACCCTGATAGTGCACTGCTCAAACTAAACACCATTCCACTACATACAATAAACGAACTTCCCGAAGCTGATCATGCACATTATTGTCTACTATTTACTTCGGAAACAGACAAAAGTTATGGTACACATACCTCCGACTCTTTGATAAGTATTGCCGCTCATTATTATGATAAACAGGATTACCCACGGCGGAAGATGCAAGCGTGGTACACAATGGGACGCGTAAATCAAGATTTAGGCGATGCACTGCGAGCACAAAAATATTACTTAAAGGCGTTGGAGGAGAAAGAGTTGATTACAGCCTTTCAGTTGATAGGGACAATACAGAATAATATAGGAATGTTATATATACATCAAGATGTATGCGAAAAAGGTATTCCATATTTAAAAGATGCGGTTAGGTCTTTTGAAATATCAACCGATACTTCAGGGGTATCTTTTGCTCTTCGGGATATAGGACGTGCATTCTCTGCGTTTAATCAACAAGATAGTTGGATATAAGTGAGACTATAGAGTTATTAAAGGGGGAAATTAAAGAATGGGAAGAGCTTTTTCTGCTAAAAGCAACAATTTCAGGGAGTGTATTTTATGGTAAATCAATTAAAGAGGGAAGTAATGTATCAAAAGGTGAGATAATATATAGCATAACTCCAAAGTACTACTCTTGTGTTATTGGTGAAGTTGATATACCTTTTGATCGAACTGGAGAGATTACAATTGGATCCAAGGTTATAATGAAGTTTTATGATTATCCATTTAATGATTTTGGTGTAGTAGAGTCATCATTGAATTATATTTCTCCAATCGCAGATTCTTCATATGTTGGCAAAGTCGTATTTGAAGGTAAAGATTTGTATACTAATCAAAAAAAAGAAATACTTGTGCGACAAAACATGAAGGGGGTTGCAGAAATTATCACAGAAGAAAGGAGTTTATTTTATAGGATTTTTAGACCATTACTGTATAGTGTAAAGTTACATACGCCAGATTGACCAGTAGAGATCTGTGTTATATATGCAAGCACTATATTCATAATATAAATCAATTAACACAAAATACTTTATAAAAAAAATAAAATGGTAGAAAAAATAAAAATAACCAAATTGCATCCATGTGAATATATAGATGCTATGTCTTTAGCGTATGATGTGTTCCTCGAATTTGGAAAATCAGATTACACTAAAGTAGGAGTTGAGAACTTTAAAAATTTTATTACAAGCAAGGAACACCTAATGTCCCTTAATATTTATGGGGCAATATTAAATAAAGAGGTTATAGGAGTTATTGCAACTAAAAATGAGAATAGTCACATTTCCTTGTTCTTTGTTCGACCTAATTTTCATAAGAAAGGAGTTGGAAGAAAATTATTTGATGAGATAAAACGAAAAAGCAAAAAGACAATAACCGTAGATTCTTCAACGTTTGCAGTTGATATATATATAAAATTGGGGTTTATCGAAAAAGGAACTATGCAATTTAGAAACGGATTGAAATCGGTCCCAATGGAATTTAGACTTAATAAGGTTAATCCCTTTTAGTTACTTCTTAAAACGTAAAGTCAAAGAGAAAATAGACTCTGCGAGGGAGTAGCTTATTAACTAGTTTACATTATAACGAGACGAAGCTCCAATCGTTGGAATTTCGTCTCGTTATAATGTAAACTAGTTAATAAGCCTATTGTTCGTTACTTCAACAAAAAAGCATTCAACCTCTTCACCGCTTCTGCGCGGTGGCTAATCCCATTCTTGATTGCCTCGCCCAATTCAGAGAACGTTTGGTTGTACCCTTCGGGCA
>CAMQTD010000206.1 GCA_947036995.1 uncultured Parabacteroides sp. | reverse complement strand
GATGTTTACTTGATGCCATTTAGTGGAGTGCGCTTTGCCATCGGATTAGGTATTACCTATCTATTACTTGCAATAACAATTGTATTAGGTATATGGATTCCAGCACAACAAGCTATTAAGGTATCGCCAACGGAGGCATTGCACAATACATAATTCACATAGAACGATATAAACGAGTAAAATAGCAACAACATGAAAATGATTAATTACCTTTTCAGACAAGCATGGTCGCAACTAAAGCAGCAGCCTTTGCTTACTGTTGTTTCAATATTGGGAACAGCATTAACAATCTGCCTTATTATGGTGATGGTGATGCAGCAACAAATCAAGGTTGTGCCATTTGCACCAGAGAGTAATCGAGATAGACTACTGCATATTAAGTGGGGGAGTGTAAACAGTGAGTCATTTGGGAAGAAGTATGTTTCTAATGGTCCAATAAGTTATAAAACAGCCAAGGCTTGTTTTAGGGGATTAAATTCTGCTGAAGTAGTCAGTTTTTATTCAATGAATCTGTCTATGCAAGTAAAACTACCATTAGCCGAAGGAAAAGGGGTAGATGTAAAGCAGACAGATGCCTCATTCTTTCAAATATTTGACTTTGTATTTATAGATGGCAAACCATTTATGCAGGCTGATTCTGATGCAGGACTTCCTGTAGCAGTAATTACAGAAAGTGTAGCCAAGTATTTGTTTGATACAGCAGCCGTTTCGGGTCGTGAGCTGTTAGTAAACAATGTTCCTTACCGCATTGCAGGTGTCGTAAAAGATGTATCCTCATTGGCTTCTACTGCCTATTCACAAGTTTGGATTCCCTATTTATCTACACAGATGACAACGGGTGGGCAATTCAATTGGATGGATGGGCACTTGGGTTATTTGAGTGTTGTTATTTTGGCAAAACAGAAAAGCGACTTTGAATCTATAAGAGCCGAATGTGATCGTAGGGTAGAGACGCATAATAAATCAATAGAAAATTGCAGTCTGTTCTTCCGAGGGCAACCCGATAATCAGTTAACCATGTCGAAACATACAAATGCGACTTCAGCACCTGATATGCAGGATTATTTCATTCACCAATTAATGATTGTCCTTATATTATTATTGGTTCCTGCCATCAATTTGAGTTCAATGACTCAGAGTAGACTACGCCAACGTGTATCAGAGATTGGAGTACGTCGTTCTTTTGGAGCAACAAGGAGCGAGATAATGGGGCAAATAGTTGTAGAGAATTTAGTGTTAACGCTGATTGCAGCTTTTATTGGTTTAGTCTTCTGTTTTATATTTGCTACACTTTGGGGGGATTTGTTATTTACAGAATCAAGTATGACGTATTTAAATACGGCTCCTGCTATTGAATGGCAGATGCTATTTAATGCTTCGACATTTATTTATGCACTCCTTTTCAGCTTACTGCTGAATCTATTAAGTAGTGGTTTCCCAGCATGGAAAGCATCGAAAATAGCTATTGTAAACGCCTTAACAGGTAAAACACACTAAAACAAAATGAATAAAAAATTATTAACTCAGTTATACAACGAACGCCGCTCCAATGCGTGGCTGTTGATCGAATTGCTTTTAGTGAGTGTTGTGCTGTGGTATATCGTAGACTCCCTATTTGTAACATTTTCTACCTACACAGAACCCCGCGGTTTTGATATAACGAATACCTACAATATTGAGATGGGATACTATGATGAGAAAAGTCTCGATTATATCCCTAATCAAACAGATAAAGAGTTGAATAGTGATATGAGAGAATTGATAGATCGCTTGCGCAGACATCCAGCGGTTGAAGCTGTAAGTGCATCATTAACCTCATACCCTTATAATGGCACTAACAATATGATTTTAGCTCAAATTGATACTATGCAGAGTAATAATAGGGTTATTTGGAGGCGCGTAACCCCCGATTTCTTTCGTGTATTTCGTTATCAAGGAGCAAATGGAGAAACACCCGAACAATTGGCAGCGTTATTGAAGGGGGATGTATTTATGGCCTCACGCAATCTGTTTCAGGCACAATATAATGTTGATCTCAAAGATTTTGTAAACCGTTCATTTATTTTAGGGGGCGATACTACGAACTACTATCCATTGGTTGCGACTCTTGAGAATGTAAGATATACAGACTTTACACAGGCGTGTAAAAGCACAACGATAGTCTCTTTGTTAAATGAGAACTGGTTAGATCATACTGTAGAGCTATGTATTCGTGTGCGTGAAGGTGCTTCGCCTACCTTTGCCGAAGATTTAATGACAGAGGCTTCGAAACAGTATTGTGTGGGTAATATATTTATGTTTAAGGTAACATCATTTGAAACCATTCGTCAGAATTTTCAATTAACAGAAATGAATTATACGCGCAAAGATTTAGTTGGGGTAGGCTTTTTGTTGGTAAATGTGTTCTTAGGATTGCTCGGAACCTTTTGGTTTCGCACACACCAACGCCGTGCCGAAATTGCCTTGATGATGGCTTTTGGTGGATCTAAGCGTGCGATGTTTAAGCGATTAATGAGCGAAGGTCTCTTATTACTTGTTGTAGTAACACCTTTGGCAATGCTAATCAATTTTAATATTGCTTACGCAGAGCTAACATATTCGTGGAATTTTACATTTTATTCAGTAGAGCGTTTCTTTATCTGTGTCTTCTCTACCTTTGCACTTATCGCCCTGATGATACTTCTCGGCATCTGGTTTCCCGCTCGCAAAGCGATGAAGATACAGCTAGCCGAAACACTGCACGACGATTGATAGCGTAAAAAAACAGAACAATATTACACAATAACGAACACACTGTTCATTATCGAACACATACAAGATTCGCTTTTCTTTTGATAACTAGCACATTACATCTTTGGCACGATGATTGCATTAAAAGAGACGTATACAAATTGATTAAACAAATTAAAAAAAACAGCATTATGATTACAATAAAAGGATTAAATAAGATTTATCGTACCAACGAGATTGAAACTGTAGCCTTAGAGAATGTAAACATCACCGTAGAAAAGGGCGAGTTCCTATCCATCATGGGCCCTTCGGGTTGTGGAAAGTCTACGCTCCTTAATATTA
>CAMQTD010000205.1 GCA_947036995.1 uncultured Parabacteroides sp. | reverse complement strand
ACAATACAAGCCGCATCTAAATAACCCGCTTCCATTAATGGGACATTCACTTTTCCGACAAGACTTTTATGCTGAAGCGTAGCCCCCTGAGCAAACAGCATGGGTGTATCACAGTGTGAATCTATCGTAACAATACGTTGATGTATCTCTTTGGCTTGTTTATATACCATTGAGTCTGAAACAAAATGCTTAAACAATTCCTGCATGCCGGTATCGCCTGCCGTAGCTAACGACTCTGGATGCCATTGTACGCCCCACATTGTAGGGTATAATGCCGACTCCATCGCCTCAATAATACCATCAGACGTATGAGCCGAAGCAATAAATGTTTCGGGCACTGTTTGTATGGCTTGATGGTGAAATGAGTTTACAGGCACGTTATCGCCTAAAATAGCATGTATACGTGAACCTGCTGTTGTAGTTACTCGGTGCGAAGGATATTCGCGTGCTACGGTTTGGCTATGCTTGATAGGTGGTTGGGGTGCTTGTGCGTAGATATCTTGGAAGATTGTACCTCCCAAAGCAACTGCAAGCAACTGCATACCTCTACAAATACCGAAAAAAGGTAGTTGACGTGCTACTGCCAAACGAATTAATATCAAATCGTACATATCTCGTTCTACATTTACATCTTGCAAGGCTACAATTGGATCTTCGTTGCAATAGAGAGGGTTTATATCCCCTCCTCCACTCATTAAGATACCGTCTAAACGATTCAGTACGGATGTTAACACCTGCAAATCTGTTGTAACAGGAATCAATACAGGCACGCCACCTGCTTGGGTGATAGCCTGTACATACGTTTGTGCGATACAAGAAAGCCCATCCTTCAGATTGGCAGAAATACCAATACAGGGTGGTTGTTTATGTATGGGGGTTCCCACAAATGAATCAACAAAACTGTATAGCGCTTCTACATCTGAAAGATGGACTCTATCTATATTCATAACCTAAAATGGTTTTATTTATGCATCAATTTTGGCATAGGTTGCGTTCTCTTCGATAAACTCACGGCGTGGAGCAACCTCTTCACCCATCAACATGGAGAATACTAAATCGGCTTCTGCTGCATTGTCTAATGTTACTTGTTTCAATGTGCGGAATTCTGGATTCAATGTTGTATCCCAAAGTTGGTGATCGTTCATCTCTCCAAGACCTTTATAACGTTGTGTATGTACAGCGCTTTCGCTACCTCCACCATATGTGTCGATAAATGATTGACGTTGTTGTTCTGTCCAGCAATACTCTTCTACTTTTCCCTTTCTACACAAATAGAGTGGCGGTGTAGCAATGTACACATAACCATTTTCAATCAGTGGACGCATGTGACGGAAGAAGAATGTCAAGATCAATGTTGCAATGTGGCTACCATCCACATCGGCATCGGTCATGATTATCACTTTATGATAACGTAACTTTACGATGTTTAATTGTTTGCTATCGTCTTCGGTACCGATGGTAACACCTAACGCTGTATAGATATTACGAATCTCTTCGCTTTCTAATACTTTGTGTGGCATTGCCTTCTCTACATTCAAAATCTTACCACGTAGTGGAAGAATTGCTTGGAAGTTACGGTCACGACCTTGTTTGGCCGTTCCACCTGCAGAATCTCCCTCGACAAGGAACAACTCACAGATACCTGGGTCTTTAGAAGAACAGTCGGCCAATTTACCTGGCAATCCACCACCCGAAAGCGGAGATTTACGTTGTACCATTTCACGTGCTTTACGTGCGGCATGACGTGCTGTTGCAGCTAAGATCACTTTATCTACAATAATTTTTGCCTCTTTAGGATTCTCTTCTAAGTAATTTCTTAGTGCTTCACCTATCGCCATATCAACAGCTCCCATCACTTCGTTATTACCTAACTTTGTTTTGGTCTGTCCTTCAAATTGAGGCTCTTGTACTTTGATTGAGATTACAGCTGTAAGACCTTCACGGAAGTCGTCACCAGAGATGTCGATTTTCACTTTGTCTAACATCTTTGAATCTTCAGCATATTTTTTTAGCGTACGTGTTAAACCACGACGGAAACCAGCTAAGTGTGTTCCTCCTTCAATGGTGTTAATGTTGTTTACGTACGAGTAAAGATTTTCGTTGTAAGAGGTGTTGTAAGTCATTGCTACTTCTACAGGAATACCTTGCTTCTCTGTTACGATATGGATTACATCTTTAATCAAAGACTCTTTTGCCTTATCAATGTAGCGAACAAATTCTTTAAGCCCCTCTTCAGAGTGGAATATATCACATTTATAGGTGCCGTCTTCTTTTTGAACACGCTTGTCTGTAAGCGTCAATGTAATTCCGGCATTCAAATAAGCTAACTCACGCAAACGTGTAGCTAGTGTTTCATACTTATATTCGCCAACCGTAAAGATAGATCCATCTGGTTTGAATGTAATGCGCGTACCTGTCGTATTCGATTCGCCAATTACTTCTACACCATGCGAAGGAATACCACAAGAATACTCTTGCATGTAAAGCTTACCGTCTCTGCGTACTTCGGCTTTCAAATAGGTTGAAAGTGCATTTACACACGAAACACCCACTCCGTGAAGTCCTCCTGATACTTTATATGATCCTTTATCGAATTTACCACCTGCATGGAGTACGGTTAAAACAACCTCCAGCGCTGATTTATTCTCTTTTTCGTGAAAGTCTACAGGAATACCACGTCCGTTATCACTAACAGCAATTGAGTTATCTTCGTTGATTACAACTTCGATTGTATCACAATAACCTGCCATTGCCTCGTCAATAGAGTTATCTACTACCTCGTAGACCAAATGGTGAAGTCCTTTTTCACTAATGTCACCAATATACATGGCTGGTCTTTTACGAACTGCTTCCAATCCTTCAAGAACCTGAATACTATCTGCTGAATACTCGTTACCAAGCTTCTTTATTTCCTCACTCATGGGTTTTTATATCGTTTAAAATCAGTAATTACACATTTATTGAAAAATCTAACAAATATAAGAATAATTATCTGGATAAGAGCAAGGGTGAGGATGGATTTTGCGAAAAAGAAAAGTTATACAAACAAAAAAAAAGAGCTAAACAAATAAATGTTTAGCTCTTTGAAGTAGCCCATAGGGGAGTCGAACCCCTCTTTCTAGAATGAAAATCTAACGTCCTAACCGATAGACGAATGGGCCATTTCCAATCT
>CAMQTD010000204.1 GCA_947036995.1 uncultured Parabacteroides sp. | reverse complement strand
TCCTCCGCTAAAGGCAAGAGGGCGTTTAGGAAGCTAATTAAGATGTCGGGATGCTCACCAAACACTTTCTTAAAGGTCAGGTCGGCTCTAGGATCTAAGTATCTCATATGCGGTATCTGTTTATTAAACAATGAATCATGCAAATGTATATATTATTTTTGAACAATTGCATCAATCATCGTGCAATGTTTCGGCAAGCTGTATCCTCATCGCTTTGCGAGCAGGAAACCAAATACCGAGGAATATCATCAATGCGATAAGTGCAAAGGTGGATGATGCGCAGATAAAGAAACGCCCCACTGAATACGAGGTTAAATACCACGAAGGGGTTAGCTCTGCATACGCAATATTAAAATCTATCACCATCGCTAAAGGTGTTACTACGGCAAGTAATAATAGACCTTCGCTCATCAATCGCATGAACATAGCGCGCTTGGATGCTCCTAAAGCCATCATCAAGGCTATTTCGGAACGGCGTTGTTGGGTGCGAAACCAGAAGGTTCCGAGCAGTCCGAGGAAGATATTCAGTAACAAGAAGCCTGCTCCTACTAAGTAGTTGCGTAGTTCGTTCATTTCGTCTATCTGATAATTCTGACGAATGGCTTCGAACGGTGTTAGCTTGGTGATAAATACACTGCCTACTTGGTAGTTTGCAGAGAGCTCTTTCATAAAGTCGTCGGCAAATGTAGACGATACGCCCTCACGCACACGGATACATAGTTCGTGGGATAAATACGAAAAAGGATTTTTTTCAGAGAAGTAAGATACAATTATACGGCTGTTGCATGCTTGCTCAAAATCATTGAATCGTACTGTTTCAAGTGCTGCGACTAATGAATAGGTTCTTGTTGTGTCTCCTCCCAAAACAAGCGATCTATTTGTAAAATCTTTGAGATCTACATCATACTGTGGTTGAAATAGGTTGCGCGATACCATAACTGTTCCCTCTTTAAATAAGTCGGCTAACTGCTCTGAAGTCTCTCCATTTGCTCCACGGTAGCGAAATACACGAAAAAAGTCTGGTGTTACTTGTTTTCGGCGACTCTCTACACTCTCCAATGTATCCATTTGTGCATAACTTGCACTAACACTCAAATTGTAAGGAGAAGCACCTCCAGACAGACTTACTGCCTCAATCTGAGGATGTCTGCGCAAACGCTTTACCAACTCTTTTACATCAGCATCTAACGCTGCGGGGGTACGATTGGGGATATAATCGGCACTCTTCTCGTTTATATATTCTAAATCTAATTTATATGTATTGGTTATGTCGAACCCTTTGGGGGCTGTGTAGGTAGTAAGTGTTACAAACAGTGTATCTATGGTGAACCATAATACCACGCTAACCAAAAGTAATTCAATTAATAGCCACGCATTGGAGCGGCGTTCGTTGTATAGTTGAGTAAATAATTTTTTATTCATTGCTGCTTAATTGTTTTAATGTGTTTTACCTGTTAGGGCTTGTACTATAGATATTTTCGATGCTTTCCATGCTGGAATACCGCTACTCAAAATATTTAGTAGCAAACTAAACAGCAATGCATAGATAAATGTTGATAAATTAAATAGCATCTGCCACTCAACAGCAGGCGCTATATTCAGTGTTACGAGCTGCGCTTTTGCAAATAAAGAGCTTCCCCAAATGGAGGCAAATGTAAAACAGAGTAGCAATCCTACGAAACCAGCAACCAGAGTTAAGACTAAATTCTCGGCTATGATTTGCCCGATTATCGCCCCTCTTGTTGCGCCAAAAGAACGACGTACGCCAATCTCTGCTACACGTTGGCGCAATCTACTCTGCGTCATCGAACTCAAATTAATGGCTGGAACTAATAAAAGAATCAGTGCAAAGATGAAGAGGTTGCGAAAATACCCCTGCATGTCAGGTGCTTCATACGACCACTTATGTTGTGTCATTGTTAGTTGATCGTCTGGTTCTCCACGAAAAAAGATCCGATATGCTCCCATTGATGCGTTATGAGTCGCTAACTTACGGCTACTCTCTTCTCTAATGGCATCAAAATCTTTTTTATCCTTTGCTAGTATAACAACACTAAACATTCCTAAATTCCCATCTACCCAACTGAATTGATCGCTCGTAGTGATATCTGTAGATAGATAGGGAATCCAAACTTGTGCATAGGCGGTAGAAGCTAAAGAGGAAACATCTTTTACAACACCCACAATACGATAAGGGGCATCGTTAATTAACACCTCTTTTCCCGAAGCTGCAGCAGTATCAAACAGAGACCTCGCTACGCTTTCGGAGACTACTGCTACGGGAAGCCCTGCATCTGAATCGGCATTCATAAAAGGTTTACCATCTATAAATGCGAAGTCAAATATTTTAAAAAAGGATGCGTCTGTCTGTTTTACATCTACGCTCTTACCTGCTCCTAATGGTCTTTTTATCTGCATAGGTCTGTATATTATGGAGTGAATACTGACATCCTCTGCCGATTTCAACTCTTTAAAGCAAGCCGTCGCAGCTTTATAACCTAAGGGGCCATTACTCCATACTTTATACTCTTCGCCCACTTTTCTCTCTAAGCTCACCCACTTAACATGCAGCAAGCGCGCTCTATTACTCTCGGGTGCAAAAGGGATAACTTTGATTTGATGCTGCATCACCATCACCATGATAAGGCAGATTGTCAGTGCTGTTCCAAATACTGAAACAACGGTAAGCAGTGGTTGCTGCTTGAGTTGTAACCATGCCTGGTTGAAAAGATATTTAATTGTTTTCATCTTGTTGTTCTATTTTATTTAATCAATCTTCGTGTAATGTTTCGGCAAGCTGTATCCTCATCGCTTTGCGAGCGGGAAACCAAATACCTAGAAATATCATCAGTGCGATAAGTGCAAAGGTGGAAAATGTGCAGATAAAGAAACGCCCCACTGAATAAGTGCTAAAATACCACGAAGGGGTTAGTTCTGCATACGCAATATTAAAATCTATTAGCATGGCTAATGGTGTTACCACTACAAGCAGTAGCATACCTTCGCTCATCAAGCGAATAAACATAGCGCGCTTGGATGCGCCCAAAGCCATCATCAAAGCAATTTCGGCACGGCGCTGGTGTGTGCGAAACCAAAAGGTCCCGAGCAGTCCAAGGAAGATATTCACCAACAAAAAGCCTGCGCCTACTAAGTAGTTGCGGAGTTCGTTCATATTGTCTAACTGGAAATTATGACGAAGTGCTTCGAACGGAGTTGCTTTTAAGAT
>CAMQTD010000203.1 GCA_947036995.1 uncultured Parabacteroides sp. | reverse complement strand
TGCACAGTAGCGGAGTAAAAAGCCACCTTGACGGGGTGGAATGTACCACCTAAATAGGTAGTAGTAATTTGCTGTTAAAAGTATGATTATTTTTGTAATAAACGCAGTGATTTTCCAGTCAATTTTATTTTATTTGCAGAGCAAAATAGTCGGTCTAAAATAGATTCTGTCTGTGATCCTGCTGTTAGATAATCATACCAATCTTCCATCGGTAATTGAGAAGTGAATATAATAGATATTTTATAATTTTCTCTACTACCATCTAAAAGTTGATATAATGCTAGCCTGGTATTTTCATCTATTGCTCTAAGTCCAAAATCATCTAAAATAATCAAATTATTTCTCATTAGTTTTTCAATAAACCTAAGATATCCTCCTGTTAGTGCAGCTGCTGTTATATCCTCAGAGAACTTAATCATATTATAAAAGATAACCTTATATCCAAGCAGACAAGCCTGTCTTCCAAGAGCACAACTTAGCCACGTCTTACCACATCCAGCTTTTCCTGTTATTATAATATGTCGTCCATATTTGATATAATCACAACTAGCAAGCGTACACAAGGTTTCTTTGGATAAGTTTCTTTCCGTAGAACAGATGATCTCTTCTAATGGTGTTTTAAATCTTAACTTACTGGCTTTTAGTAATTTTTCAGTTCTAGAGTTCTTTCGATGTTGTAATTCAGCTTCTATCATTTCTGCTAGAGCTATTTCTAGGCTAGGTCTTGTTTGGCAAGGCATTTCAATAATTGCTTTCATCTTGTTTGCCATACCTTTTAATTTCAATTGATTTTCTAATTGATATAGTGTTGCTTCTGTATTCATTGATTATTATTTTTGAAGTAGTTGATGCTGCAAATATTACAACATCAACTACAATGGATGTTACTGATTTATATTGTTTTACTTTCTTATGCCATATAGCCTTCTTTACCTCTTAGATTTGCATGTGTTATCTGTGCATTTAAAAGAGTCTTAAAGGGATCTGTATAAACTTTTGTATTCATAATTTGCTTGATAATCTTATAGTTGATACTTTTTAGATTCTTCGCTGCATACTTACAGGTAGCTAAGAATGATTCTGGATCTAATTTATATAATTGTAAGATTGCCTCACAGCTAGAATAAGATTGTTCGATACAAGCTGCATTATCAAATACTATTTGCAACACATCTTTCACACTTTCGTCAATTTTTCCTGCTCTGTATAGGTAGTAGGCTGCATTCTTTTGATTTTTATGATATTCGTAAGCAATATGATTAGGAGGCATATGATCTTTGATTGTTGTGTATCCATACCGCCTAAACGAACGTTTATGCAAGGCTATTCTCGTGTAAACAGAGTCGTAGACTTCAACTGTTTCTTGGTCATAAACAATGCTAACTTTTTGATTGACATACTCATATGGAACACTATATTGATGCGTAGATATGTAGACGTGATAATTTCCTCCAACTTTGCACATCTTGGTATATTTAAGCGAAAATTGAGAACTAGGAAGAGGGGCTAAAGATTGCTGTTCATTCTGATCAAAGAACTCTCGTCTACTATATTCTTTATCCTTCATCTTTCTGTCGTTAAGTTCGTCTAGGAGTACTAACAAACGACTATTTAACTCTTCGATGCAATAAAAGACCTCGTCTCTTACTTGAGCATAAATTCTAGTATATGCAATATGCACTCCGCCTTCTACTGCAGCTTTCTGCTTTGGCTTCCTTACTCCTGTAGCCTCTATCAATGTCGAATAATGTACTCCAAATTCTAAGGCTGCATCAGAGAATACTGGTCCGTCTTTTTCTCGTTTTGTTACCCATTGCTTCATATTGTCACTAAGCATTCTTCGTGGAACTCCCCCTAAATAATTAAGACATTTGGATAAAGCACCAAATAAGTTTTCCATGCAAGCATTAGGTAAGGCATAAATAAACGAATGACTACTACAAGGAAGTGTACAACACAGGATCACAACTGCTGTTTTACTTCCATCGCTAGGATCTGTTAGATAAAGAGAATCTCCAGCAAAATCTACCTGCAGAACATCTCCTGGCTTATGGCTGTTATGATAGATATAGGAATGTGACTTGATATACTCTTGGATGTGATGCTTGAACGTTGTATAAGAGTAGGCTTCTCCTCCGAACTGTTTCCGATACTCTTCCCATAACAACAGCATTGTAACATAAGGACGTTTTGATTCTTTTGCGTAGTAAGCAAGAAGGGGCTCTAGTTCGAGATACCTCTTGTCGGGCTCTTGTCGATAGATTTCTCCTTGTGCCAGTTTTAGCAAGCTTGCATCGTCGAGTTCTAACAACTCGTTGACGCTCTTACCTGAGGTTAGAAAGCGCTTCAAATAAGCATTAATACTTGTCCTGCTAATTTCAAGCGTGCTGGACATTCGTCGTTGTGAAACTCCATCGTTGTGAAGTCGCAATAAAAGTCTTAATTTTGAGACCATAATTGAAAATGTTTTAAATTTCATTTTTACATTGAGCTTTAGTAACACCCAACGTAAAATTATTAACTTTTTTCAATTACTACTGCCTCTTTGGATTTGTTCTGAAGAGGTGGTTCTTTTGGTACATTCCTCTCCGCTCTAAAGGTGCGATGCACCGGACTTATAGAGTACATTTTACTGTCATCAACTCCGGCACATTCCTTTCCAATATAGGTGGTACATTCCTTTCCGATAAAAGTGGCTTTTTCACTTCATCAAAAATGGCTTTTTGTAACCGCTCTATACAATACCTATACTGGGCCTACCCAAAGAACTAAAATACACCCAATTAATTGGGTGTATTTTGTTTACGCATATCATTGCTGTGCTTTAAAAACACAGCAATACGATTTCTTATATTATTACTCAGTAATCTTACGAAGTAAAGTTTGCATGTCGCATTTCTCCTTTAAAATGCCAAATAAGCACTCAATAGGTATACGTTCTTGTTGCATTGTATCACGATCACGTATCGTCACTGCATTATCTTCAAGTGTTTGGTGGTCTATTGTAACACAGAATGGCGTCCCAATAGCATCTTGACGACGGTAGCGTTTCCCGATAGAATCTTTTTCATCGTATTGGCAGTTAAAATCGAATCTAAATAGATCCAAAATTTCACGTGCTTTTTCTGGCAAACCGTCTTTCTTCACTAAAGGCATAATAGCCAATTTTACCGGTGCTAAAGCTGCTGGTAATCGAAGAACTACACGAGAATCATTTTTACCCTCTTTACTTAAATCCTCCTCAC
>CAMQTD010000202.1 GCA_947036995.1 uncultured Parabacteroides sp. | reverse complement strand
ATCCCAACAAACGAACTTATCTTAAGCGAAAGTAATACAAAGAACAACTTGAACTATCCCGATTGGAACTAATCCACTTGTAGTTTCTTGCACTGTAATAAACAGTGTGTAATGAGTAAAGTCGGTGATATAGATCAATTCGCTCCGCATTGAAGGGAACAAATAAGCTTAACAGCTTATTTGTTCCCTTTTTTTTATTCCCTAAAAAAAGAGACTTTCATATCCACAATAAACTTGCATTACATTCCATTTCTACTATCTTTGTAGTAACAATATAATAGCACTTAAACAACTATTTGGATGATAACAGATAATATATTAGCACTTCTAAATAAAACACCAGAATCTATATTAGTTTCAATAGCAGGCAAGATTAAACTGCGTAGATTAGATAAAAACTGGACACAGAAACTGCTGGCTTCTAAAGCCGGAATACCTTTGGCTACCTATCGTCGGTTTGAATTAAAGGGTGAAATATCTTTGCGTGGATTATCTATGGTGGCTATTGCTCTCGGGTTAGAGAGTGATTTTGAATCGCTATTTTCAACGAAAAGCTATCAAAGTATGGATGAACTTTTAGAGTCAAACAAAACAATAGAGAGAAAGAGAGGGACAACAAATGACTAGTATTCCTGTAATAGAAGTATTTATAGCCGAAAGACGTGTTGGGCGATTGGCTTTAACCCCTGATAATTTATGCGCTTTTGAGTATGATACAGCGTGGATAAGCAGCGGCTATTCAATATCACCATACTACCTACCACTAAAAAGTGGATTACAAATAGCAAAACAAGATCCTTTCAGCGGAGGATTTGGCGTATTCGGCGATTCGTTACCTGATGGATGGGGGAATCTGATTCTTGATAGATATTTGACTGAACAAGGAATAAACCCACATAAATTAACCCTATTAGAGCGATTGGCACTTATAGGCTCAACAGGGCGAGGTGCATTAGAATACCGTCCCGACAAAAGTATTGAAACCGAAGATAATTTTGCCGACTTTGATAGAATTGCAAATGAAGCAGAGATAATATTAAGCGACAAAGATGGCAACGTCTCTGTAGACGACCTATATCGCTATGGTGGCTCGTCTGGAGGTGCAAGACCTAAAATATTCACTACGATTGATAGTCGTTCATGGCTTGTGAAATTCAAAGCATCGCTTGACCCTCTAAATATTGGAGAAATTGAATACAACTACGCACTGCTTGCCAAAGCATGCGGTATAGCTATGAGTGATGCAAAACTTTTTAATGGAAAATATTTTGCCACAGAACGTTTTGATAGAACAACAGAAGGCAAAATCCATACAGTAAGTGCTGCAGGACTACTTAATGCAGATTACCGCACTCCAAGCCTAGACTATTTATCTCTACTACAACTCACCCTATCACTCACACGTGATATGAACGAAGTTCTTAAAATGTTTAGCTTGATGGTTTTCAATATATTGATTTCAAACAGAGACGACCACGCTAAAAACTTCTCTTTCCAATACATTAATACTCGTTGGAAATTATCACCTGCATACGACATTTTACCAAGTAGTGGATTTAACGGTTATCACACCACAACCATTAACGGACAGGGCGAACCAACCCTTAGTAATGTTATGGCACTTGCTAAAAAGATTGGCATTACTGAACCTCAAGCAAAAAAGATCGTTGACGAGCTGCAAGAAACGTGCAAGGCTAAGGGGATGTTAAAATTCAAATTACAATAATACACATACGCTTCGACACAAGTCTGGCTGCCTATCTATGCGAATATTTTTCGCATAGATAGGCAGCCAGTTCAATGTTATATTGTTATTTCAATAATTTCGTTTAATTCGTACTTAAATAACTTCACTTATCTCACTTAACAATTTCCGTGGAGTACGACTTTTCTCTTCACTCGTTGGATATCCCAATGGGATAATAACTGCTGGCTCTAGATTATCTGGAAGAGAAAATAACTCTTTGCACAAAACTGGATCAAAATCGCACACCCAACATGAGCCGAGATTCATCTCTGCGGCAGCCAAACAGATATGCTCAACAGCAATCGCAACATCTATATCACCGTGGTCTTTTTGATCATAACTACGCTTCCATGATGCATTTGTATCCACGCAAGCTAAAATATAGACTGGTATATTCGTTGAACTAAACCACCTTCTTCCATAGCATTTTTGCAATAAAGCCTTTGACTCATCGCTTTCAATGATGTAATAATAACATGGTTGAAAATTTACTGCAGACGGTGCATGTCTAGCACATTCCATAATATAGTCTATCTTTTCTTTTTCTACTTTCATATCTAAAAAATGACGAACAGACTTGCGCTTTTTAACTAATTCCAATAATGACATAATATTCTCTTTTTTGTTGTATTGCTTTTACAAACACAAAATTACACCTCAAAAAGTTTATTTATCAGTATAACATTTCGTATTTATTGTATATTTGCGGTGTGAAGAAAATAAATCTATATCAACCATTTGAAATTATATATCAAGAGTTAACAGAATATTCTGTTGAAGAGCACCAACATTCATTTTTTGAATTGGTCTCTATCGTGTCTGGAACAGGAATACAGTGTATTAACAACAATGTTTTCAAATACCATGCAGGTCACCTATTCTTGATAACTCCCAGCGATTATCACTCTTTTGACATACACGAATCCACTCAATTTATGTTTATTCGCTTTAACGACATATATATTAAATCAAATATGTTGGATACTAAAGAGATTAAACAACTGGAGTTTATATTAAATAATGCCAATCATCAACCAGGTTGTATCCTGCGTAATAAATCAGACAAGGGATTGGTAAAACCATTGATCGAAGCAATTATAAGGGAGCATATAAATCGTGATTTATACGATGCGGAGCTAATACGTCAAATTGTTAATACGCTAATCATTATAGTTGCCCGTAATATTGCAAAACTTCTTCCAGATACGATTAACACTTCTACTGAGACGAAAGCATTAGATATATTACAGTATATCCAAAATTATATTTATGAATCTGACAAGATTAAATCAGAGGTTATTGCAAAACATTTTGATATCTCTGAATCATATCTTGGGCGTTACTTCAAGAAACACACCAATGAAACAATGCAGCAATATATAATCAATTATAAATTGAAACTAATAGAAAGTAGATTGTTGCATAGTAATATGCGCATTGGTGAGATTGCTTTAGAGTTGGGGTTTTCTGACGAAAGCCATATGAATAAAATATTCAAAAAACAGCATGCTGTAAGCCCTAGTGAGTATCGCAAAAAACATAAGATCGTAAGATAACAAACATCAACTTGTTTAGTCCTCTTATTACTATGGTAAATACATCAGTCGCCGAAGTTACCCTTGATTGTTTTTGACTCAATCAACAAATCATACGCCTT
>CAMQTD010000201.1 GCA_947036995.1 uncultured Parabacteroides sp. | reverse complement strand
ATGCGCTATAAAACCTATATCAACAAAGAGCTATACGCGCATATCACCACCCACTACCCCATCCACCCTGCTGCAAAGATGCATGCCATTTCGGGTTTAAGTATGGGCGGACATGGTGCGATGTATGCTGCAATTCACTTCCCAAAGCAATGGGGGGTTGTAGGATGTTTGAGTGGAGGTGTCGATTTCAGACCCTTCCCTGATAGTTGGGGGATTAAAACACGATTGGGGAATTATGCCGAAAACAAAGCTGAATGGGATAAACAGGTGGTAATAAATTTGGTAGATCGTATAAAACCAAACACACTAAAAATAACTATAGATTGTGGTGTAGGCGATTTCTTCTTAGCCGGAAACCGTGCATTGCATACAAAGTTACAAGCCTTAAATATTCCGCACGACTATTCAGAACGCCCAGGCAATCACAACTGGACCTACTGGCGCAATGCCATTAAGTATCAAATGATATTTTTTGATACTTGTTTTAAAGCGAGTGGATACAATCAATAATAAAAAAGGATTAATATAAGAATAAAGTGTATTACATACTTTATCCTTATATTAATCCTTTTTTCAAGAGAGATAAACCCTTTTATAATATTATTATTGTCTATCAGGCTTCACTGTTAGTTGAACTGTTTCGATAACTAATCTATTGATAAGGTTTGTTACATAGTTAAACATCATCTCCATACCTTCGTAGTTTACCTCTTCTTCGGTATCTCTTGGCGTGTGATAGTCAGAGTGTAGACGTGTTGAGAATGAGAATGCAGGAACGCCTTTTTTGTAGAAAGAGGAGTAATCCGTAGGTCCTGCACCACGCATCTCCCAAACGATATCTAACGCATCTTTATTCGGAAGAAGTGAAAACATCGGTATCGCTTGATGTGCCGATCCTAATCCTCTAATGGTAATCCCTTTTGCGCGCATACGACCAGTCATGTCAAAATTAACCATACCTACACAGTTAGATAAAGAATCGAGTGGATTGCTAGCATAATAGGCAGAACCCTTTAGGCCTTTCTCTTCTGCTCCAAAAGCGATAAAGATAATATCGCGTTGCATTGCAGGTACTAATTGAGCATAACGACGTGCAAATTCAATAATTGTTGCAATACCCGAAGCATTATCGTCGGCACCACGGCAAATTACTTTTTCGCCATCGATCATTTCGTATCCCATATGGTCGTAATGTGCACCGATAACAACTGTTTTCCCGTCAGGATTATTCTCTTTAAGTGCGTTTAGGCGAGCTACAACATTGTGTGTATGCTTTTCTGCCATATGTGTTTGAACAGAGGCTGTAAAAGAGGCTCCTTTTTTTAGTTGTGCACCTACTTTACTATTCACCTTTGCAATAAATAGCGATTTATCACTCGCTGGAGTAAGTGTTGGTCGGGTTACATCTTTCTTCGAAACTTTTTTGGCATCTTCGATAACGATCAAGCCGGCTGCATTGGCTTTGATGGCAAGTAGGGCTTTGTCGTTTATCGACATTGACTTTGTTCCCTTTTTAACGCCTTCGGTTACTAAGATATATTTGCCTTCTAGCGATTGGTTTGTGTAATCGTCTGCCGCACCAAAACCTAAAAAGATTGTTTCGCCGCTAAAATCGCCCGATGTAGAAGCTACAGCAGGGATAAAGCTTTCGTTTAGTGTTAGTGCTTTTCTACCCACTTTCATCGAAGCCGATTGGATCGATTTTTTATCCTTGTAGACTACTTGTTGCAATCCATTATCTCCTAAAAGCTGTACGCCTTTAATCTTTGCAAACTCTGCTGCAATGTATTTTGCCGATAAAGTATCTGCTGGTGTCGAAGCTTCTCTACCTTCAAAACGGTCTGAAGCTAATGTGGAAACATTTCGTTTAAAGTTCTCTTGAAGTGTTTGTGCCGTCGAAATTGTATAGCAAGCAAACAACAGTGGTAAAAATAATAATCTGCGCATTGGTTATAACTTTTTATTCTATTAAGCTTGCAAAAGTATAAAATATATACCTATTCTATCTACATAAGTACATAAAACAGTGATAAAATGCAGCATATTTCTTCAATATAAGCCTTTACATAAGATACATGCTTGAATATTTTTATTACTTTTGCAAGGCTAAGATATACTAAGGGTAAAGAATTAGAATAAATCATTTAAAATAACAGAACATGAAACACTTTCTTACTGCCAGTTTACTATTGGCTTGCACATTATCATCTACAGCTCAAGAGAAAAAAGAGAGCAAAGAGGGATACGTATTCACTCCAGTTAAGGAGTTAGCAGTTACTTCAGTTAAAAATCAAAATCGTTCGGGTACATGTTGGTCTTATTCAGGACTTGCATTTATTGAGTCTGAGCTATTGCGTCAAGGCAAACCTGCAACTGATCTTTCTGAAATGTTTGTTGTATCACACTCATATAAAGATAAAGCGGACAAATATGTACGTACACACGGCTTCTTAAACTTTGCAGCAGGTGGTTCTTTTTATGATGTATTATATGTGTTGAAACATTACGGTGCACTTCCTCAAGAGGTTTACGAAGGACTAAACTATGGCGAGAAGATGAACGTACATGGTGAGTTAGATAATTTCTCTAAAGCATATGTTGAAGCTGTAGTTAAAAACCCTAATGGTAAATTATCTCCAGCTTGGAAAAAAGGATTTGATGCTATTGTTGATACTTATTTAGGTGAAGTTCCGGCTACATTTGAGCATGCAGGTAAAACACAAACGCCAGCGTCTTATGCTGCTGAGCTTGGTTTAAATGCTGACGATTATGTTTCTATCACTTCATATACACACCACCCATTCTACAAGCCTTTTGTTCTTGAGATTCAAGATAACTGGCGTTGGGCTTCATCTTATAACGTCCCTATGGATGAGATGATGGAGATTATGGACAATGCAATCAACAATGGTTACTCGATTGCTTGGGGTTCTGACGTAAGCGAAAAAGGATTTACAAGAAACGGTATTGCTACAATGCCAGACATGAAAGCGATCGAAACTTCTGGTTCGGATCAAGATCGTTGGGTAGGTCTTAGCAAAACGGCAAAGAACGACGAGATTACTAAATTAATCTCTAAGCCTTGTGCTGAAGTAGAAGTTACACAAGCACTTCGTCAAGAGGCTTACGATAACTACCAAACTACAGACGATCACGGTATGCAGATATACGGTATCGCTAAAGACCAAACTGGCAAGAAATTCTATATGGTGAAAAACTCTTGGGGTACTGAAAACGAGTACAAAGGTACTTGGTATGCATCTGCTCCTTTTGTTACATACAAAACAATGAACTACATTGTTCATAAAGATGCACTTCCTAAAGCAATTGCTAAAAAGTTAGGTATCAAATAAGATAAGCTATAGTTAAAAGATAGCATTAAAAAAGGGGAATCCCCGAAGTTGTTTA
>CAMQTD010000200.1 GCA_947036995.1 uncultured Parabacteroides sp. | reverse complement strand
GTCAACAGTGCGCATCTTTTTTACAATTTGATTGCACGCACCAAGGTATTGGATATAAACGGTAAAAAAGTTAGAATAGAAGCTTTAACCGATCCCGATTTTAATATCGTAGACTTTGCCTTTAACCCCGAAGGCAATACCGATCTTGCGTATATGAATGATATAAATCTCAAACTTTGGGATATGAGTTCGGCTACAGGTGTTCCGATAATGAAGAAAGACTTTGTTACCTCGCACACCGATTTAGCCTTTACAGACTATAAAGATGCTCCCAAAGAGCTAGCTTTACGCTTGGGTATCCCTGCCGAAGCGTGGGATAAGGTTCAAAGTGTACGCGTGCTTCGCGCTTGTATCCTTTCACCTTACTTTGGATTGCCTAAAGTAACCAACAGATATTGGACAGACTTTGTAACAAGTATACAAGCAAAATTAGAGATCCTCTTGAAATAATATAAAAAAAGCAACCAATGCTCCCTACGCTTTAATTAGCGTAGGAAGCATTGGTTGCTTTTTTATTGAATACAAATATAAATTTGATATTACTTCTTCAAAAAACAAGTTTTCAAAACGATACCACTACCATCAATACGGCAGTCTACTTCGTCCACATTGTCGGTCAATCGGATACTCTTTACTTTCGTACCACGTTTAATCACCATAGACGATCCTTTTACCTTTAAGTCTTTGATTACTGTTACAGCATCACCATCCACTAGTTCGGCACCATTGCTATCTTTGCAAATAGCATCAACCTCTTCTGCAGTTTCGGCATCGCCGTTCCACTCAAAAGCACAATCAGGACAAATATTCAATACACCATCAAAATAAGTATTGTCCATATTACATTTTGGACAATTAGATACTTCACTCATATAAATTTGTTTTGTTTATCAAGATACAAATATAGACAAAAAAAGGCATCCATTACTGAATGCCTTATGCTTTATACTATTTATCTGCTTATTTACCAGATGGAGCATTGTATCTTTGGTTGAAAAATTTAATTAACTCAGCTGTGATATCATATTGATCGGCAGCCCAAAGAATGTTGTCACCCATGGTGTTGCTGAAAATAATTTGATAACCTTTATCTGCGTTATACATTTTGATCTGTGCAACTACAGTATCACGTAATTGCTCGTTCATTTTTTGTTGCTCAGTCATTAGTTCTTGTGCCAAACGTTTGTCTAGCTCACCCAAATCTTGCTCTTTCTTCATCAAACGTTGTTGCTCTTGCTCAGCTCTTTCACGTGTAAGGAATGCGTTGTTTTGAATTTTCTTTTGGAAGTCTTGCATTTCAGAAGATAATGAGCGTGCTTTTTGCGTAATGTTTGCACGTGAGTTCTCTTGTTTCTTCAAGATAACCTCATTCAAATCTATTGAGTAATTGTAGTTTGATAATAGTGAGTCTACATTTACATAAGCCACTGGTAATATTTCCATCTCTTCTCCAGATACTACTGCTTTAGTAGCTTTTGACTCTTCTTTACCCGAAAATTGCATTACAAATAAGATGACTACTGCCACTGCTAATACACCGTTAATAACGTAGTTAATGTTCTTCATAAGTTTTAATCTAAATACTATCTTTTTATTGTTTAACTTCTTTTTTTATTCTTTCTTCTAAATTCTTTTTCTTCCGATCGCTCCGATCTAATGATTTGGAGCACGAAATTCCTTTGTCAATTAACGCCTTGTTTCCTGCAACATGCGAATTTGGGAACTTCCCACCTTTCACAAACAAAATCTTTATGCTCATTATCAGGACGCAAATAACAAGAATTATGATTGTAAGCAATACTGTTAAATTCATTTTCTTTATATTTGTAGCGCAAATATAAGAGTTTAACCGTTCATTACATACCTTTTTGGTAATTTATTCTGTTTTTTTTCGCTTACGCTCTTTTTTATTGCATTTATTAATAACAACTCGTGGCATAAAAAACCATGAAATAAAATATATACAGTCATGAATATAACTGAATTATCTCCTGCTATCGTGTGGAAATACTTCCACGAAATTACACAAACACCTCGTCCTTCTAAAAAAGAAGAAAAGATGGTTGCATACCTTAGAGCATTTGCTGCAGCACAAAAATTGCCTATCAAGGAAGATGCGTGTGGAAATATTGTGATCTCTAAAAGCGCTACGCCAGGAATGGAAAACCGTCAAACAGTTATTCTGCAAGCCCACATGGATATGGTATGTGAGAAAAACAACGACACCGAGCACGATTTCGAAAACGAACCTATCCACACATTTATCGAAGATGGTTGGGTTAAAGCTAAAGGAACTACACTAGGTGCCGACAATGGTATTGGTATGGCTGCTCAGTTGGCTGTGCTTGCTTCAGATAATATCGAGCATGGTCCAGTAGAGTGTCTATTTACAATCGACGAAGAGACTGGCTTAACTGGTGCTTCGAACATTGAAAAAGGGTTAATCACTGGAAATATTCTATTAAACTTAGACAGCGAAGACGAGGGCGAAATATACATCGGCTGTGCTGGAGGTAAAGGAACAATTGCTACATTTGAATACACACCCCTACTAACAAGCGAAGGATTCTTTTTCCGTGTTGATGTTAAAGGGTTAAACGGTGGACACTCTGGTGGCGAAATTCACAAAGGACTAGGTAATGCCAATAAGATATTAGCTCGCTTCTTATACCTTTTAGAAGGTGAAATGGAGTACGAACTTTGTGCTATTGATGGAGGTAACCTACACAATGCAATTGCACGTGAGGCACATGCTGTTATTGGCATTAGCTCTTCAGAGAAAGAGGCTGTACGCATTATGCTTAACCAATTTATCGTAGATATCGAAAACGAATTGAAGCATGTAGATAAGAACGTGAAGATTACAATGGAATCTGTTGAGCGTCCAGCTACTTGTATTGATTCAATTACTTCAGACAATTTGATTTACGCTTTGATGGCTTGTCCACACGGTGTAATGGGTATGAGTCACGATATCGAAGGATTGGTAGAGACCTCTACAAACTTGGCTTCTGTCAAAATGAAAGAAGATAATAAGATTGTTGTTTCAACAAGCCAACGTAGCTCTGTTGAGTCTCGCAAAAATGAGATTGCTGATACTATTCAAGCGCTATTCATCTTGGCAGAAGCTACAGATGTAGTGTATACCGAAGGGTATCCAGGATGGACTCCAAACACAAACTCTCCAATTCTTAAAGTAGCACAAGAGACATACAGCAACCTATTCGGTAAAGAGGCAGCTATCAAAGCTATCCACGCCGGATTAGAGTGTGGCTTGTTCTTAGAGAAATACCCACAGTTGGATATGATCTCTTTCGGACCAACCATGTGCGATGTACACTCTCCTAACGAGAAATTGAAGATTGATACCGTAGCTCCTTGGTGGGATCACCTATTGGAGGTATTGAAAAATATCCCTACTGTTTAATCGTATAAACAGTAACAACGCTCAATAACAAAAAAGCATACCTACTTCCGATTCAGTTCTGTTGTACGTATGCTTT
>CAMQTD010000199.1 GCA_947036995.1 uncultured Parabacteroides sp. | reverse complement strand
TGGTTGTACGATCTCTTGACCTTGGTCAAAAGATTAAAATGTAAAGCAAAAAAGAATAGATTGATCTAACCTTCATGCTAAAATGTCTTTAGCGATTGTTACTGCGCAGTTACTTGGATGGATAACGCGCTGTTTTTAGATCCAACACCTTAATATAATGTAAAAACCACCCCCACTTCTGAATCAAAATCCTTATTAATTCTAAATTAGGGTGGAATAAATGAGTAAAATCCCTATCTTTGCATGAAATTTCACAATCCTCATAAGATGAACGATATTAAAATAATGAACAGAGCTGCTAATAACATCCGTGTTTTGGCTGCTTCAATGGTAGAAAAAGCTAAATCTGGGCATCCAGGTGGTGCAATGGGTGGTGCAGACTTTATAAATGTACTATTCTCTGAGTTTTTAGTTTTTGATCCTGCAAACCCACGTTGGGAAGGTAGAGATCGTTTTTTTCTTGATCCAGGGCACATGTCGCCAATGCTTTACTCTGTTCTTGCTTTGAATGGTAAATATTCAATGGACGAATTAAAGCAATTCCGTCAATGGGGTAGTGTAACACCAGGTCACCCAGAAGTAGATGTAATGCGTGGTGTAGAGAATACATCAGGTCCACTAGGTCAAGGGCATACCTATGCTGTAGGTGCTGCAATTGCTGCTAAATTTTTGAAAGCACGTTTAGGTGAGGTGATGAACCAAACTATCTACACGTTTATTTCGGATGGTGGTATTCAAGAAGAGATTTCTCAAGGTGCAGGTCGTACGGCTGGTCACTTAGGATTAGATAATTTAATCATGTTTTACGATGCGAACAACGTACAACTTTCTACTACGGTAGACGAAGTGGTATCTGAAGACGTAGCACGTAAATATGAAGCATGGGGTTGGTCAGTACTTTCAATCGATGGTAATAGCACCGACGAGATTAGAGCTGCTTTAACTGTTGCTAAAGCAGAAGAAAACCGTCCTACGCTGATTATTGGTAAAACAATCATGGGTAAAGGTAGTAGAGCTGCTGGTGGTGTAAACTTTGAAAACAAAGTTTCTACACACGGACAACCACTAAGCGCTGCAGGTGCTTCAATGGTAGATACGATCACCAATCTTGGTGGTAACCCAGAAGATCCATTTGTTATCTTTGAAGAGACAGCAGCACTTTATGCAAAAAGAGCAGCAGAGCTAAAAGAAATTGTAGCAAAAAGATATGCAGCGAAAGCAATTTGGGCAGAACAAAATCCTGAATTAGCAACTAAACTAGATACATTCTTCTCTGGAAAAGCACCTAAAGTAAATTGGGAAGCTATCGAGCAGAAAGCAAATCAAGCTACACGTACAGCATCAGCAACCGTATTGGGCGCTTTGGCTTGCGAGGTAGAAAATATGATTGTAGGATCGGCAGATCTTTCAAACTCAGACAAAACAGACGGTTTCTTAAACAAAACCAAAGCAATGGTAAAGGGCGACTTTAGTGGCGCATTCTATCAAGCAGGTGTTTCTGAGTTAACAATGGCTTGTGTATGTATCGGTATGGCATTGCACGGTGGTGTAATTGCAGGATGTGGTACATTCTTTGTATTCTCTGACTATATGAAACCTGCTATGCGTATGGCTGCATTGATGGAACTTCCTGTGAAGTTTATCTGGAGTCACGATGCATTCCGTGTAGGTGAAGACGGACCAACACACGAGCCAGTAGAGCAAGAAGCTCAAGTTCGTTTGTTAGAGAAGTTGAAAAATCATAAAGGTAACAACTCAATGTTAGTGGTTCGTCCGGCTGACGTATACGAGGCAACTGTTACTTGGAAGATGGCAATGGACAACATTTCTACACCAACAGCATTGATCCTATCACGTCAAAACATTAAAGATATACCAGCTGAAACAAGCCGCGTAGAGCTTTCAAAAGAGGCAACTAAAGGTGCTTATATTGTTTCTGACGATGCTAATCCAGATGTAATCATGGTAGCTTCGGGTTCTGAAGTATCTACACTTTTTGAAGGTGCAGCATTGCTTAGAGCAGAAGGTATTAAGCTTAGAATCGTATCTGTACCATCAGAGGGTCTATTCCGCAGCCAATCGGCAGCGTACCAAGAGTCAATCATTCCATCAAACAGCAAAGTATTTGGTTTAACAGCTGGTTTGCCAGTGAATATGCTAGGTCTTGTAGGTGCGAATGGTAAGATTTGGGGATTAGAGTCGTTCGGTTTCTCAGCTCCTTACACTGTATTGGACGAGAAATTAGGATTTACAGGCGCTAACGTATACAATCAAGTAAAAGAACTTTTAGCATAATATATGAAAAAGACAATAGGTATCTGTGCAGACCATGCAGGTTATGAGCTTAAAGAGTTTGTAAAAGAACTGTTTACAGCAAGAGGCATTGAGGTTAAAGATTTCGGTACGCATTCTGAAGCAAGTATGGATTATCCAGACGTAGCACACCCTTTAGCCCTAGCGGTAGAAAGTGGCGAGTTATACCCTGGTATTGCTATTTGTGGTTCGGGTAACGGAATTTCAATGACACTTAATAAGCAT
Source organism: uncultured Parabacteroides sp. (assembly GCA_947036995.1). Classification (GTDB taxonomy): domain Bacteria; phylum Bacteroidota; class Bacteroidia; order Bacteroidales; family Tannerellaceae; genus CAMQTD01. Next base: position 1,014 of record CAMQTD010000199.1, on the reverse strand, counting down.
CAAGGGATTCGTGCAGCATTGTGCTGGGAGCCTGAGATTGCAGCATTGGCGCGTGCGCATAACGATGCAAATGTATTGGTGATGCCCGGTCGTTTTATCTCTAAAGAAGATGCTATTAAAGCAGTAGATGCTTTTCTAGATACACCTTACGAAGGTGGAAGACATCAAAATAGAGTAGATAAAATACCTGTTTGATCATTTAATATAATAGATTAAAAAGAAGCCAATGGATAAGATAATCTTATTCGTTGGCTTTTTTTAGTTAAATGAATGTAGGTTTCTATTGTAAAATAGATATTTTTGCATAAAATTAATTTGTATGACTGTAGCTTCTTATTCGATACCCTTACTATATAGGATTTACTGTAGCTCCTACGGATTACTGTTTTATTTAAAAAACATCACAGATGCAATTCATCAAACGCATCAGTTTGCTGCCAAATCGCTTCAGCAAGTAACAGTAGAGCTGTTAGCCGAAATGGAGCAAAACGATTCGCAACAATCCTTTCAGGCGCTTTACGAATTATACTACGATCACTTTTTCAGAACAGCATACTATTATTTAAAGAATCAAGACTACGCCCAAGAGGTAGTGCTCGATGTGTTTATGATTCTTTGGAACAAGCGCGCAGCAGGCAGTACGATTAAAGATTTCGACCGTTACTGTTTTACCTTGCTAAAACACAATGCGCTCAATTTTATAGAAAAAGAGTCTCACAGAACAACCGAATCTATCGAAGATATAGAAGAGCAGGTTATCGAGCAAGATCATACCTCTCCCGAGGATCTACTGCTCGACGAAGAGCTTTTTGCACGCTACCTCATTGCATTAAATAACTTACCCGATCGCTGCAAAGAGATATTCCTACTCGTGCGCGAAGAGAAAAAAACCTATGCCGAAGTTGCCGAACAGTTAAACCTAAGCGTCAAAACCGTAGATGCCCAACTCCAAAAGGCTACCAAACGCCTCAAAACCGACCTTTGGGAATATTTAGAAAAATAAATTGATTGCAC
>CAMQTD010000198.1 GCA_947036995.1 uncultured Parabacteroides sp. | reverse complement strand
CGCCCCACCATAATCCCACTTTGCAGCCTATTATTCGCCAAATAGTTAAACAGCGAACTATCTGACAGAACTACCTTTGCTGCATCACTCGAGGCGTGCATTAAATATATCTTCCCCTGTTGTTCTACCGCTATACCCATGTGCGAGATATCTAAGCCCTTTATTGTTGTGGTTATTAGAATAATATCGCCACTTTTCAACTGCTTATCTGCAACTTCATTTTTGGGGATGTAATAATATACGCGTGCGTTTAGTTGAGCCTCGACCTTTTGCATAATAGCTGTGTAGTTTTGATTGGTTACAAGCTGTGGGTATTTCGTGTGGTTGGCGGTTATAAAATTAATCTTTTTGGTATGCTGCTTGCCTCCTATCTGCTGCGAGATATCGGTTAGGATATTTAGGTTTTGCATTTCGTGCAGCCAATCGGTCGAATAGTGCAAGCGTGAACAGTATGCAATATTAGAGTCGCGATACCTGATCTGCTTTAATTTTTGCAGAAATAAGTCCTTACTATGCGCATTATATTCGGGCAGTAGCGAAAGGGCAAGCACACTCTCTACAAAAGTAACACAGTCGAAACTAGCGAGTGTTACCGTTAACTTCTCCGCGCCACAACCATCCAATGTACCCCCTTTGTATGGTGTAGCTAAAAAATAGGTTGCAATCGAAGCGATACGTGCATTGCTCGCTAGCTCCGCAAGGTTTTGTTTATTGGCATACGCTATAAAATCATCAAAGATCACTTCATCTTGCTGCGACAGAACCTGAGCAGTGGCAGTAGTGGGCATACAAAGCGCAATAAACAGTGTTAGGAAACAGTAAACAGCTACAGCTCTCATTTTTCTTATTTGTTTTGAATAAATTTAATTGCTGCACTTCGGCAAACTTAATTGAAGTGCATACAACAGGGCATAATCCAAATTGATTATGTGACACAAAGTTAGAGAAAAGATTCATATATTTGTAGCTTAACGATAAATTGAAAGAGACTTCAATATATAAATAGAATAGCATGCAGATAGTTCGAGGGAATATTGTTGATACAGAGAGACGTGAGATATTTAAGGGTACGGTAGTTATAGCAGATGGAATTATAGCTGATATTCGCCGTGAGGATAACGAAGAGGATAGCTACATTATCCCTGGGTTTGTGGATGCACATGTGCATATTGAAAGTTCGCTATTAACACCTGCCGCATTTGGCGATTTGGTAAGTCGCTGCGGTGTAGTGGCAGTGGTGGCAGATCCGCACGAGATTGCGAATGTAATGGGACGTGAGGGTGTCGAATTTATGCGGCAAGATGCTGTTCAATCCCCCATAAAAAGTTACTTTACCATTCCATCGTCAGTGCCTGCAACTCCGTTTGATTGCGCTGGAGGTGTTATCGATGCAGAGACGGTTGCCGAGATGGTGGCATCGGGCGGGTATGTAGGTCTGTCCGAAGTGATGAACGTACCGGGTGTATTGTTCGAAGATGCCGAAGTAATGGCAAAACTATCCACCGCAAAAGCGCACAATATCCCCATTGATGGACATGCTCCGCTATTGCATGGGGAGTCGCTAGCTAAGTATGTAGCAAGTGGTATCTCTACGGATCACGAATGTTCGACCCTTGAAGAGGCGAAAGAGAAAATTGCACTCGGCATGAAGATCTTAATTAGAGAAGGAAGTGCTGCACACAATTTTGAAACGCTGAAAGAGCTTATCGCAATAGCTCCGCATCGGGTGATGTTTTGTAGTGATGATATCCACCCCGATGATATTGTTGCCGGACGTTATATCAATAGTCTGGTTACACGTGCCCTAAAGGATGGGTATAACCTCTTTGATGTATTGCGCATAGCATCACACAACCCAATTGAGCACTATAATTTGCCTGTCGGACTGCTTCGTGTGGGTGATCGTGCCGATTTTCAGGTGGTAGCAGATTTAATAACACTCACCCCACAAGCTGTATACATTGATGGTAAAGAGCAGCTATCAACACCTCACTTAGTGCCAAAAGAGATTCAGATAAATAACTTTAACCATCAAAGCATCTCTCTATCCGATTTAAAACGAGCTGTGCATGCGCCAATTGATATTATCTCGGTACGCGCAGGACAGTTAATTACCGATATTGAGCGCTACACGCCAAGCAAGGATATAGCGAATTTAGAGTCTGACATAAAGCATGATGTAGCAAAAATAGTCTATATTAATCGCTATAACAATGGCGTTCCGCAGGTGGCTTATTGTAGTGGTTTTGGTATGCAATGTGGTGCTATTGCAAGCTCCATTGCACACGATTCTCACAATATAATTGCCATTGGTTGTAGCGATGCAGCACTTCAGCAAGCCATCAATGCAGTGATCGAAAACAGCGGCGCACTTGCCGTTTCGGTAAACAACACATGTAGCGTATTACCGCTTCCCGTAGGTGGTATAATGAGTAACAAAAGCGGTATGGAGATTGCCACACGCTATCAGCATATTTGCAATATCTCAAAAGAAACAGGATGTCACCTCCATTCGCCCTTTATGACGCTTTCGTTTATGTCGTTAGTTGTTATCCCCTCTATCAAGATTGGCGAAAAGGGACTGTTCAGCTACGATAAATTTGATTGGATCGATGCTGGTGCTTCTTTGTAATGCGTGCAGTACGTAAATAAACTGAAAAGGTTTACACAAATAGGGCTTCATATGTCTTGCCGACAAATGAAGCCCTATTTGTGTATAATTACCACTCTATATTACGACTGCTAAAACAGAGAGGAGTAATATATTTCATAATTTAAAAAACTTATATATAAAGTAAATCAAACCACTTATCATTATTTATATTTACTTCGATATCCGCCCTTATTTCTTTACTTGCCATATACCATTCTTTTTTGAGCCAAAACGCTCAATAAACCCACTTGATTTTAGTGTCGAAATTTCACGCTCGGCTGTTGGCTTACTGATACCTAATAATTGTGCTATATTTTCAACATTGACACTTGGATTCTCTTTGATAATAGATAAAATCTTGTCTCCTCTAAGCGTAATATTTAATCCATCATTTAATCCATCATTTAATCCATCATAATAGATTCTTTAGCGGTCGTTTGTATTTGTTACTACTTTGTTACTCATTTCATTTCGAGTAACAAAGTAGTAACAAATAAGTAATAAATGAAAACAAATGAATTTCACGTATCAACTATATTATCAACTAATTACGCTCCTTTCATTTGTTATTATTTTCTCTATTTATTTTCCCACACAGGAAATACAACTTGCTTACTATCAATTATTTAATACTTAAACGGTACAAAACCATCTATATTATAGCTGAATTCAACTAGCAACTGAATTTCTGGATAGGACACTATATAAAAGAGTAGATATTATTTCAGAAACGAAAGTGAGGTTCCTCCCCCTTTCATTTACACTGAAAGTATAACATTTACTATCTTTGCGATAATGTTCTAGCAAAGAATTAAAGCAGATGAATAAACATTTACTCGTAGAGCAAAGGTACACAATATATGCGATGTTAGAAACATCATATCAACAAAAAGATATATTCTTGGCTATCGGAGTGTATAAGAAACACCATCAGTCGAGAACTAAAGTG
>CAMQTD010000197.1 GCA_947036995.1 uncultured Parabacteroides sp. | reverse complement strand
AAAGCCTTCTATGAAGAGAATAATCTCTACATAGAAGGCTTTCTTTTTTTATTTTTGAATCAAGTCATTTACATCACTAACATTGTCAAGTAATCTCATCCAATTTCATCAAATCAAAATACATCAATCTTGTTTCAAGTCTTTCATCAATACTCATACCTAGATGTTCAGATTCTTGTGATTCAGTTGAAAAAAGAAATTCAAATTCATTTCTTGTATAATAACTCAGTGGGGCATTTTCATTGTACGAATCTACAACAATAAATCTGCATCCTGTTTTATTGTTAGGATCAACAAACCAATATTTAATAAAGTCCATCAATTCAGCACCTATATTACATCTTCTAAAGTTCTTATGTACACCAAGTCTACCGATTAACACCGCTGGATAACGTCGCATTTGTTTTTTATGAGGAATACCTCCATTTACTTTTTTTCGTCTGCTATTTGGAATTACATCAACCTTTATACTGTCATTTGATACTGTAAAGGCACATACAACAACCGAATCATCCTCTTCAAGCACAAAAGCATAACTCTTTCCTAAAAGTTGATTTGAATATAGAATTGCATCATTTTTAAAGAATTCATTTAAGTCGTCATGTCCACAATCAAAAAATGAAGATTTTTCAATTAATGATTTATCGAAAGATACAAATTTACATTTATCAAGTAGGTAGCTCACTATAATAAGAAATTACATTCACAACATTTTTGCTTTACTCAATATAGCACGCGCTATATTAGCTTGTTTTTTGAAATTAACAGTAGTAGACTTTGTCTCTACTTTTTTTGCAGCTTCAAAAAATCTTTCAGCATCATTGCCTCGCAGTGTTGGTATACTTTTAATTGCTATTGCCATTTTAATTTAATTTAAAAATTACACTCATTTGCAACGCTGTTACATTGCTATTTTGCAAATATAGTTATTTATAAAATAACAACGCTAACAGCACTAAGAAATAACGGTTTATATCTAAATATTTAACAGATCAATCTTTACAAGAGTTCTAAACCAACAAAGGGTCGAGCACGAAAACGATCATTTCCGTACCCAACCCTTTCTATATTTAGAATATCTATCTCCTACTTATACATCTTCTCATAATATTCCTGATACCCACCACTTGTAACATTATCCATCCAAGCTTGATTATCCAAATACCACGCTACAGTTTTCTCAATCCCCTCTTCAAACTGAAGTGATGGCTCCCAACCTAACTCATTCTTCAATTTTGTCGAATCTATCGCATAGCGCAAATCATGCCCTGCACGATCCGTTACATATGTGATTAATCCAAGCGAAGCACCCTCCTCTTTTCCTAACAGACGATCTACCGTTTTGATAATTACTTTGATTAGGTCGATATTTTTCCACTCATTAAATCCACCAATATTATATGTATCAGCCACTTTTCCTTGATGAAAGATTACATCAATCGCACGTGCATGATCTACTACATACAACCAATCACGCACATTCTCGCCAGCTCCATATACAGGAAGCGACTTACCGTGACGAATATTATTGATAAACAGCGGAATCAACTTCTCTGGAAACTGATACGGACCGTAGTTATTAGAACAATTCGTTACAATTATAGGCATCCCAAATGTATCGTGAAAAGCACGCACAAAGTGATCGCTACTCGCCTTACTTGCCGAGTATGGACTATGTGGATCGTACGATGTCTCCTCCGTAAAGAATGTACCATCAAACTCCAACGTTCCATAAACCTCATCCGTAGAGATATGATAGAATAGCTTATCCGTATACTCCCCATTCCAGTGCGCCTTAGCAGCTTGCAGCATCGAAAGCGTTCCCATCACATTGGTTTGTGCAAACGTAAACGGATCCTTGATACTTCTATCCACATGACTCTCTGCTGCCAGATGAATCACGCCATCCACATTATATTGCGTGTAGATAGACAAGATACGCTCAAAATCACAGATATCAGCCTTCTCAAACACATAGTTTGGCGCTTGCTCAATATCCGTTAAGTTTGCCAAGTTACCAGCATACGTCAACGAATCCACGTTGATAATACGATACGCTGGATACTTATTCACAAAAAGTCTCACAACGTGCGAACCGATAAAACCCGCTCCACCTGTAATAATTATATTTCTTTTAAAATCCATAATATTATTGTTTTTAAGATGATACTACTTCAACGCGCCCAACTCCTGCATACACACCTTTAAGCTCTCACGCCAATACGGTACTGCATAGTTAAAATCGCTCTTCACCTTTGTTTTATCCAACACCGAAAAGCTTGGTCGTGTAACCTTACTCGGGAACTCGTCCGAATGACAAGGCAACACCTCACACGCCGAACCCGAAAGCTCAGCTATAGCACGTGCAAAATCATACCACGAACATACACCCTCATTAGAGAAATGATACACCCCCGAACAATCCGCATACGTCCCTGTCTCCACCGATTCAAAGATCAATGCAGCCAAATCTCCAGCATACGTAGGCGTTCCCACCTGATCAAACACAACCTTCAGCTCCGCACGATCTGCAAATAGGCGCAACATCGTCTTCACAAAGTTACCCCCAAAAGCAGAATACAACCAAGCCGTACGGAATATCAAATACTTACATCCCGTAGCCTCAATAGCCTGCTCTCCTGCTAACTTCGTGCGTCCATACACACCCAATGGATTGGTTGCATCCGTCTCCACACAAGGCGTATTCTTCTCACCCGAAAAAACATAATCTGTAGATACCTGAATCAATGTTGCCCCTACAGCCTTACACGCCACTGCCAAATTACGGCTTGCCGTCTCATTGATTAGCGTAGCCAGTGCTACATCATCTTCCGCTTTATCTACATTTGTATATGCTGCACAATTCACCAACACATCCACCGCTTCATCTTTTACATAAGATAATACAGCTTCCGCATCCGTGATATCCAACTCCGCCACATCCGTAAATAGATACGTATGCACCGACCCTTTCGCCGCCAATGCACGCATCTCATTCCCTAGCTGACCGTTAGATCCTGTTACTAATATATTCATAATACTTTAGTATAACTTCTCATTAAAATCAAACAACCCCTCTGTCTCACTCAGCGGCTTGTTCGCCTTATCTTTTGCAGATAGCAACACCTTATCAGCCGGAATCATCCAATCTATACCCAATGCTGCATCATCCCAAGCAATCGCACCTTCACACTGTGGAGCATAAAGATTATCACACTTGTACTGAAACACCACCTCTTCACTTAACACGGCAAAACCATGCGCAAAGCCACGCGGCACAAAAAACTGACGTTTGTTCTCGCCTGTTAGCTCCACCGCCACATGCTGACCAAATGTTGGCGAACCCTTTCGGATATCCACCGCCACATCCAGCACGGCACCGCTCACCACACGCACCAACTTACTCTGCGAAAAGGGCGGACGTTGGAAGTGTAACCCACGCAACACGCCATAGCTCGATTTAGATTCATTATCTTGCACAAACACCGTTTGGCAAACCTCCTCTTCGAAACGCTTCTGCGAGAAACTCTCAAAAAAGTATCCACGATCATCCGCAAACACCCTTGGTTCGATTATTACCAAACCTTCTATCTTTGTTTTTAT
>CAMQTD010000196.1 GCA_947036995.1 uncultured Parabacteroides sp. | reverse complement strand
TCCACGGACTTCATTGTTAAGGGAATTTTTAGGGGGGAGTAGTTTTACGTATTAAAGGATAAAGCATCATAAAAAAAGAGCTACCCCATTGAAGGAGTAGCTCTTTTTATGCTTATAATTAAGATTGCTTATTGAGCAAACTCTAATTTTTGAAGTTTATTCCAATATCCTCTAGTGAAATCAGGGATTTCAACTGGTGCAGAATTGTTTTCTAATGACATCTTTGTAAGTTCAGCTAATGAACACCACTCAGCTAAGTCATAAACGTCCATATCTAATGGAAGACCTTTTTGTAAACAATAGATCAAACGGTAATCCATGATAAAGTCCATACCACCGTGTCCACCTATTTTTTTAGCAGTCTCTTCAAGTTCTTTGTGAATTGGGTGTTTGTATTTTTGCATCAAAGCCTCTTTAACTTCAGCAGGCACAAAGCTGTGTGCATTTAAGTTTTCGTGGTTTGGAGCTACATCGCTACCAATTGCTTTTGAATCAAGTGCATAACCTGATACTGGGTATTTGTTTGCAAAACCTTTTGTTCCACTCGCTTGATACATACGGCTGTATGGGCGTGGAGAAGTAACGTCGTGTTGGATTTGGATTGTTTTACCTTTTTCAGTACGAATCATAGTCATCATGTGATCACCATTTTTAAAGTCTGTTACTTTCTCGCCTGTTTGAGCTTCGATGTATGCAGGGTTACCTACAGCCTTTGTCTCCATAGATACAAGGTAGTTCATTTTATCTCCACGGTGAATGTTTAATAATTGACAAGCTGGACCCATTCCGTGAGTTGCGTAAACGTCTCCACGGTTGTGTCTGTTGTAATCCATACGCCAGTTATTCCAATACTCATTCCAGAATGGTTGTAATCCGTGGATATAAGATCCTTCAGCATGAAGAATTTCACCAAACAGACCTTGTTGAGCCATGTTCAATGTAGTTAATTCGAAGAAGTCATATACACAGTTTTCTAATTGCATACAGTGCTTACGTGTTTTCTCTGATGTGTTGATAAGTGACCAGATTTCGTCTAAAGTCATAGCCGAAGGAACTTCGATCGCTACGTGCTTACCATCTTTCATGGCTTGAACACCAATCATAGCGTGGCTTTTCCAATCTGTAGCTACATATACTAGATCAACATTTTCTAAAGCGGTAACTTGTCTCCAAACTACAGTGTCTCCAAAAAATTCCTTAGCAGCAGGTTTGCCATTTTTAGCAAGAATTTCATTGCATTTTGTGGTGTTTTTTTCTAAAACATCACAAAGAGCTACAACTTCTACACCTGGAATTCTGCTTAGACGGTTTACTGCACCTGGTCCACGCATTCCTAGTCCGATAATAGCTACACGTACGTTTTCAATTGGTTCGCAACGAAGTCCTAATACATTCTCTTGTCCAGCTTCTCTTTCAGGAACAACAGTTTTTAATACATTCGAAGTTGCGACTTCAGCTTTTTGTGCACAAGAAGCTAAAACTACCAACATACAGAATAAAGAAAAGATCTTTTTCATCGGTGATAAATTGTTTAGATTATAAATTAATTTCAATTGATATTTTAAAATGATATTGTTATGCCATTTATTTTGCAAAAATAATTAATTAAATGCATTAAATCAAGTTAAATGAATTAAATAATAAGATCATTTTGTCATTTAAGTCTATTTTGCCCCTTTTTCTATTGAAAAAAGAACTTTTCGAATATAATTCTACCTTTCAGATTTTAATTAGCATGCTGATTTTCATTTGGATATATATGCTGCTTTGTAGTATTAATTGTTGATTAACAATAATTAATACAGATTTTCTTTGCAGTTTACGAATAACTCGTAGCTTTGCGAAGTACTCGTAATAAATTAAATATAAAACAAATGGAAAGATTAACTAAGCAAGAAGAAGAAGCAATGATTTATATATGGCAAGCAATGCCATGTTTTGTAAAAGAGGTTGTTGCTAAGTACGACGATCCTAAGCCCCCCTATACAACATTAGCCTCTATTTTCAAAAATCTTGAACGCAAAAAGTATATTAAAGCAACAAGAATTGGAAATACATATCAATATAAATCGTTGATCTCGGAAGTTGAATACAAATCGACCTTTATGAATGGAGTGGTTCAGAATTACTTTGCAAATTCATATAAAGATATGGTTACCTTTTTCGCTAAAGATCAAAAGATCTCAGCTACAGACTTGCAAGAAATCATTGATTTGATCGAAAAGAATTCAAGTAAATAAAAAAACTAAACTAGGTGGTTATGGATGTAGAATATACCTATCTATTGAAAATCAATATTGCATTTATATTGTTTTATGCCTTCTATCGCTTGTTTTTCTATAAGGATACGTTTTTTAAATGGAGGCGAGGGTTGCTGTTGCTTTTTTATGTAATTGCACTTATATACCCGGTTATTCAGATTCAGCATTGGATTGTACAGCAGCAATCAATTGTAGAAATTGCAACAATTTATGCAACGATGCTTCCTGAGGTTGAGATATTGCCCGAACCTACAGCTAAAGACTGGGGGACTCTATTTGTAGATTCTCTTTGGATTATCTATAGCATTGGCTTATTTATTTATATGTCTCGTTTTGCAATTCAGTTAGTGAGCATTGCACGTCTCCGACTTAAATCACAACTCTCGGAGATAAACGGACAGCAGGTCTATTTGTTACCACAGGTAGCAAGTCCTTTTTCATTCTTTAAAATGATATTTATTCATCCCCAAAGCCATTCAGTCGAAGAGACGTCCGAGATAATGGCGCACGAGTCTACGCATGCCAGACAAATGCACACGGTGGATGTGTTAATAAGTGAAATGGTTACAATTATTTGTTGGTTTAACCCATTTGTATGGCTTTTAAAGCGCGAAGTGCGATACAACTTGGAATATCTAGCAGATCAGAATGTAATCACGGCAGGATTCGATACAAAGCGCTATCAGTATCACCTGTTGGGTCTGGCTCAACATTCGAGCAATATTTATTTGTATAATAGTTTTAATATGTTACATCTCAAAAATCGAATTCTAATGATGAATAAAAAACGTTCAACCCGTATAGGAATAGCTAAATATATGATGTTTATTCCACTAAGTGCAGCTATAATGTTAGGTAGCAATTTTGACGCAGTAGCAAGTGTAAGTGATTTGCTTGTGGTAGATGATGTTGTAAATAATGTAGTAGTTGAGGATAATGAAAAAGTAAAAATCAAAGGTAAAGTTGTAGATCTAAATAATAAACCTATTGTTGGAGCTAGTGTGGTTCTGAAAGGTGTTAATACAGGAACAATTACCGATATTGATGGTAATTTTGCGTTAGAAATACCGAATAACTCTACCATTGTTGCCTCATATGTAGGATACAATACGGCAGCAGTTTCTATAATTAATTCACAAACAGAAACATCTTCGGGAACAGATAAAGACAAGAAGACTCATTTTACAACTATCAAATTAGTGAAAAATACAGATGAAAAAGTATTCGTTATCGTAGACAAGATGCCCCAATTTCCAGGGGGAAATGGAGCAATGAATAAATTTTTATCAAGAACTATAAAGTATCCAGTTGAAGCTTCAAAGAAAAAGATTCAAGGACGTGTAATTTGTCAATTTGTTGTTACAAAAGATGGGACAATTACTGA
>CAMQTD010000195.1 GCA_947036995.1 uncultured Parabacteroides sp. | reverse complement strand
GGAATGAAACAGAAGTTAGCCCTCTGCTGTGCATTGATACACAAACCAACCATCCTATTTTTGGACGAACCAACAACAGGTGTAGACCCCGTAAGTCGTAAGGAGTTTTGGGAGATGCTACAACAACTCAAAACGCAAGGCATCACAATTGTAGTATCTACTCCTTATATGGACGAGGCTACCCTATGCGACCGCATTGCGTTGATTAGAGCTGGTTCGTTTCTGCAAACAGACACACCGCAACGCATCATCGAACAGTATCCAAACCGCCTTTGGGCAGTATCGGGAACACCCATGTTTCGTTTGTTAAATGTATTGAGAGCCATGCCCGAAGCGGCAAGCTGCTACGCCTTTGGCGATGTGCATCACTTCGCTATCCATGGCGATACACTTACCATCGAAGCCTTGCAGCACCGCCTTGCCGCCCTCTCTTTTGAAGCTATAAAGATAACACCCATTACTGCCACCATCGAAGATTGTTTTATGGCACTCGATAAATTAAGTTAGATCATGAAGAGAGAAACAGTTATTAAAGTAGACAACCTCACCAAACGATTCGGTTCGTTCACGGCAGTAGATAGCATCTCTTTTGAGGTGGGACGAGGAGAGATATTCGGATTCTTAGGAGCAAACGGTGCAGGTAAAACTACCGCTATGCGCATACTCTGTGGCTTAAGCATCCCCACATCGGGCAATGCCACAGTAGCAGGTTTTGATATTGCCACACAATCGGAACAGGTTAAACGCAACATCGGATACATGAGTCAGAAGTTTTCGCTCTATGATGATCTGAATGTATGGGAAAACATTCGCCTATTTGCAGGTATCTACGGCATGGAAGCGCGTGATATTGCTACGAAAACAGATGTGCTGCTTCAGAAACTAAATTTTGAAAGTGAGCGTAATACATTAATAAAAGCATTGCCCTTGGGCTGGAAACAGAAGTTAGCCTTCTCCGTAGCCATATTTCATAACCCTAAAATTGTATTTCTGGACGAACCTACGGGAGGGGTAGACCCTGCCACACGCCGCCAGTTTTGGGAGATGATTTACGAAGCTGCCGAAAGTGGCATTACCATATTCGTTACCACCCACTACATGGACGAGGCAGAGTATTGCAACCGTGTCTCCATTATGGTAGACGGACATATTGCTGCCCTTGATTCGCCCAACAACCTCAAACAACAATTTGAGGTAGATACAATGAACGAAGTTTTTCAACACCTAGTAAGCAACGCCAAACGAGGAGAGTAACCCATGATACCATTTGTAGCATTTATACAAAAAGAGTTTTTCCACATACTGAGAGACAAGCGCACAATGCTTATCCTATTGGTAATGCCTGTGGTGATGATTCTGATTTTTGGCTTTGCCATCTCTACCGAAATACGTAATATTAACGTTGTGATTGTATCACCCAATCAAAGTGAGTCGGTACGGCAAATTGTTGAAAAGATAGAGGCAAACGAATACTTCTCAGTGGTTGGTACACTCCCTTCGCCCCATCAAATAGATAGAGCGATGCGTAGCGATCGAGCCGATATTGCATTAGTATTTGATGCCAACTTTGAACAAAATGCTTCCGTACAACTTGTTATAGATGCCAGTAATCCAATGGTAGCGACTGCCGAAATGTTCTATCTGTCGGGCATTATGCACGCTTATTTCACCAATAAGCTGCAAGGCATCCTGCCTCCTCAATCTATTGGTACAAGTGTGCGGATGCTTTACAATCCACAAATGAAAAGCTCTTACAACTTTGTGCCTGGTATTATGGGACTTATCTTTATTCTTATCTGTGCCATGATGACCTCTGTCTCTATTGTTAGAGAGAAAGAGGTTGGTACAATGGAGGTACTGCTGGCATCGCCTGTTAAGCCGCTGCATATTATCTTTGCAAAGATGATTCCCTATTTTGTAATCTCTTGCGTTAATCTAGCTACCATACTGCTGTTGGCCTACTTTGTGTTAGAAATCCCTATGGTAGGGAGTCTGTTTTGGTTATGTACACTTTCGATTATATATATCGTGTTGGCGTTGGCATTGGGATTGCTGATCTCAACGGTTGTAACCTCGCAGGTAGCGGCAATGTTTGGATCACTCTTGGGGTTAATGCTTCCGGTACTGCTCCTTTCGGGGATGATGTTTCCGATCGAGAATATGCCCATTCCCCTGCAAGTGCTATCTAACGTAATTCCTGCAAGGTGGTACATTGCTGCCGTTCGGAAGTTAATGATCGAAGGGTTAGCCGTTAGTTACATCACCAAAGAGTTGTTTATATTATTGGGTATGACACTCTTTCTAATCATTATTGCACTAAAGAAATTTAAAAACAGACTCTAATGGCTACACTAAAATATCTACTCGAAAAAGAGATCAAGCAGTTTATGCGCAACGCTTTTCTACCTAAAATGGTTATAGCTTATCCGTTGATGGTTATGCTTGTAATGCCTTTGGTTACAACTATGGATGTTCGTAACATAAAGATGAGTATCGTAGACAACGACCATTCATCTACCTCACAAGAACTAATCAACAAGATAGGTGCATCAAACTATTTTATACTCGAAACACTCCCCGAAAGCTATCCCGCAGCACTCACGCAGGTGGAGTTTGGTGAGGCGGATGTTATTATGGAGATACCAAAAGATTTTGAGCAAAACATCGTGTCGGGCAGTGCAACCGAAATTCAGATCTCAGCCAATGCTGTAAATGGTTCGAAAGGAAGTCTAGGAAGTAGTTATTTAGGAACAATAATAAACGATTTCAATACCGAATTACATAAAAAGAGTGCTACCGCTGCACCTGCTATGCTTCAGTTATTGGTGCAAAATCGGTGCAATCAATTTTTAGATTACCGCATCTATATGATTCCTGCCCTGATGGTTGTGTTGCTAATCCTACTCTGCGGATTGCTGCCAGCACTTAATATTGTGCAAGAGAAAGAGAAGGGCACGATGGAGCAGATGAATGTTACGCCTATCAGTAAAACAACCTTTATTCTTGCCAAACTAATTCCTTATTGGGTGATGGGTTTTATTGTGTTGACGCTCTGTTTCGTTATCGCTTGGGGTGTGTACGGACTTGTTCCACAGGGTAGTTTCATTACCATTTATGCTGCCGCTGCCCTGTTTATCTTGATCATGTCGGGCTTTGGGTTGATTATCTCTAACTACTCTGCCACGCTTCAGCAAGCCTTGTTTGTTGTATTCTTCTTTATTATGGTGTTTATGTTGATGAGTGGGCTTTTTACACCTACTCGCTCCATGCCTACATGGGCAGCATGGGTATCAGCCTTTATACCGCCACGCTATTTTATCGAGATTATGCGTAATGTATATCTTAAAGGGAGTGATTTTGCAGATATGTATGCTAAATTTTTAGCACTCGGAGGCTTTGCGCTTGTGGTTAACTGTGTGGCAGTGTTGAGTTATAAAAAACGGGTGTAAAATAGTAGTATTCAATATTTAAAACTCCTATGTAGAGACCGAATTTATTGAGGCTTATATTGACCGACGTATTATGTATGAAAAGATATACTACCCTTACGGTAGCATACCCTCCCATACATAGCATGTTGGAAATGTTTTTTGCAAATCGGTAGGATCTTTAAACAGTCCAAATACAGAAGATCCTGAACCCGACATCGAAGCATATAC
>CAMQTD010000194.1 GCA_947036995.1 uncultured Parabacteroides sp. | reverse complement strand
CTTTTGGACTTGTGCCTAGAGCAAAAATAGTTGAAATAATTGAGGATGTATTATTGGTATAAAAATAGCGAAGGGAGACAACCTATTGATTGTCTCCCTTCGCTATTTTATTATGATAGAAAAATTAGCTTACTTACTTGAATGTATTCCAATCTGTATTTCTCATATCACCCGTTTCTGTAAACGCTTGATGCATGCCAAAGCAAGCCTGAAGGTTTTGAGGTGTATGTCCTTTTACGCCCATTTGAAGATATGCTCTCAACAAAGGCTTATAATCTGGGTGTACACAGTTATTGATAATCTCTTCGGCACGTTGGATAGGAGATTTCAGACGAAGATCGGCTACACCATACTCCGTTACAATGATTTTAACCGAGTGCTCGCTGTGATCCATGTGCGAAACCATTGGAACGAACGAACTGATACAACCATTCTTTGCAGTAGATGGCGTTGTAAAGATAGAAAGGTAAGCGCTACGCGTAAAATCGCCCGAACCACCAACACCATTCATCATCTTTGTACCCAATATGTGAGTAGAGTTGATATTACCAAAAATATCTGCTTCGAGTGCCGTATTGATTGCAATTAATCCCAAGCGGCGTGCCACCTCTGGATTGTTTGAAATCTCTTGCGAACGAAGTAAGATATGCTCTTTATAGAAATCTAGATTACTGTATAGTTCTTTTACAACTTCGCCACTGATCGAGAGAGAGCAGCCACTTGCAAACTTCACACGACCCGCTTTCATCAAGTCAATTACGGCATCTTGAATTACCTCAGTATATACATTAAAAGCTGGAATCTCTTTGTTTGAACCCATCGCTCCCAATACTGCATTGGCTACATTACCAACACCTGATTGTAATGGTAAGAATTCTGCTGGGATACGACCTTCACGCAGTTCTTTCGCTAAAAAGTCTGCTACATTATTTCCGATAGCTTGTGTTACATCATCAACAGGAGCAAATGGTTTGCCCTCGTTTGGTATATTTGTTCGTACAATACCAATGATTTTAGCTGGATCTACCTTTACACAAGGCGTACCCAAACGATCTGCCACATCATATACACCAATCTCTCTACGCAAAGGTGGATCTAGTGGCTCATAGATATCGTGCATCCCTTTAAGTTCCTTTGGATGGTATTCGTTTAATTCGATGATTATTTTCTTTGCCATGCGTGCAATGGTAGGTACAATACCTACAGCACTGGTCAATGTTATTTCGCCATCTTCTGTTACATCGGCAGCTTCAATAATGGCAACATCAATATCACCCAAAAAGCCGTAACGAAGCGATTGCGGTAATTCTGATAAGTGCATATCAAAATATTCTGTATCGTGTGCATTGATACGTGCACGCAAATCTTTATTTGATTGATAGGGTGTTCTAAATTTAACAGCGTTTGCACGTGCTAAAGCTCCATCCATTAAGTCTCCAGCAGAGGCTCCTGAAAAAATGCCAATCTTGAAAGGATTTCCTTTGGCATGTTCTTCCATAGCTAGTTCAGCAATAGCACCAGGTACTGCTTTAGGACATCCGGCAGGAGTAAAACCACTGAAGCCAACATGATCGTTGTGGTTAACATAAGTTGCAGCTTCTTTGGCTGTAATGAATTTTAAAGACATGATATTTCAATTATAAAGTTAATATTGCAATGTATAGATTACATTTTAAATACAATCTGTCTATTTAAGTAGACAAGCACAAACATAACTAAAATTCACGAAAATCAACCCATCTTAAGTATAAAACATGTTATATTGAGCTACATAAATAACATAATGATAAGCTGCGCAGAGATTACACGTACAAACATAGACAATGGATACACGGTTGCATACGTTACCGAAGGCTCATCTCCCTCTACTGTTGTATTGGCATAATTCAGTGCAATCGGGTTCGCCATACTACCACAGAGCATACCGATACAGTTGGCATAATCTATCTTTAATAGCTTCATCGCCAATACGCCTACAATCAGAATTGGAATCAATGTTAGCAAAAAGCCGATACCAATCCAAAGCAACCCTTCGGTTCTAAAAACAGTTTCGAAAAAGTGAGAACCCGAGCTAATACCCAATCCTGCTAAATAGGTTACAATACCCAACTGACGCACCATTAAGTTAGCGCTTTGTGTTGTATAGGTGGTTAAGTGAAAACGTGGACCAAAAGCGCCCATTAAAATTCCCACAATAATAGGACCGCCTGCAATACCTAAACGAATGGGCAGACTCATCCCTGGAATAGGAATAGGCAATGCACCCAAAAGCATTCCTAATAAAATACCTAAGAATACAGCAACAAGATTAGGCTCTTTAAGTCTTTTAATCTCGTTACCCAAAATATCGCCCACATTATTAATCGAAGCAGCCTCTCCAACAACAGTTAGTTTATCACCCATCTGTAGTGTTAAGTTGGGCGATGCCAATAGATCAATACCAGCACGGTTCACACGTGTGATGTTGATTCCGTATAAGTTACGCAAACGCAGTGTACCCAATTTTATTCCGTTCACCTTATCGCGAGTTACGATGATGCGGCGCGAAACGAGCTGACTGTTATCAATTCTATTCCAATCAATATCCTCTTTGTTCCAATCTACCTTTTCTTGCTCACCGAACAGCACTTTTATATTTTCCACATCCGACTTGATCGAGATAATCAACAAGTGGTCTTTGGGTTGTAATTTAGTTTCGGAAGTGGGAATGGATACTTTACCATCACTCCAAATACGAGAAATAATGAAATGACGATTCGTCAAATGCATTACATCACAGATCCGTTTATCGTAAATAGCTGGATTACAAACCTGAAACTCTCCAATATAGGTTGTTGTATCTTTTTTCACTTTAACCTCACTATCAGCCGAGTTATCTAAAAACTTACGCAGAAAAACGATTGCAAGAATCACCCCTACCACCCCAAGAGGATACGTTACAGCACAAGCAGTACCCATATCTGAGATTGCTTTATCATCAGCCATTCCCAAATGCACCAATGCTTGCTGTGCAGCACCCAGTGCTGGTGTATTGGTTACTGCCCCTGAAAGTATACCTACCATATTGGGCAACGAAACATCTGCTACAAAATAAAATAGCATCATCAGCAACATACCAACCGACACTACACCCATAGCAAGCATATTCATCTGCATTCCCCCTTTCTTAAACGAAGAGAAGAATCCCGGACCTACCTGTAACCCGAGTGTATATACAAATATGACTAAGCCAAAGTTTTGAGCAAAATCAATAATATCTTTGTTAATCGGAATATTTAGATGCCCCGCCAAAATACCTGTAAAAAAAACAAAGGTAATACCAAGCGAGACCCCGAATATTTTGATACGTCCGAGCACTAACCCAATAGAAGCCACAAGCGATATAATAATTACAGTCTGAACCATAGAGGGTTCAAGAATTGTCTCAATAAGCCAGTTCATATACGTGTTATTTATTTTTGCGCAGCAAAGGTATAACATTATATTGAATCATATAGAAAAGGGGCTAGATAAACGAAGATAAATCCTAGATATAATAAGACAACACACCACTTTATTGTACCTAGCGCAGCAACCCTCCTAGAAGTTTTTTTCAATTCCTCTATCACTCTATCACTAATTTTCCACAACTAGCTGTTTATTAAACATATAAGCATTTGTCGTTAACATTTTTTCTATCACTTTACTATCACTTCTCTATCACTCCTCTATCACTC
>CAMQTD010000193.1 GCA_947036995.1 uncultured Parabacteroides sp. | reverse complement strand
AAACAAATTAATCAAATGAAAAAAAAGATTCTATCCCTACTGCTCATTCTCTCTGCGACTTCAGTATTTGCAGCAGATACTACCTTTGTTAAGGAAACGCAGATTCCTATCCTTATTGATAGACAAGATAATGTACTCTTTAATATTCGCGTTGAAGCGAAAGAGGGCGAAGTGCTAAATCAGTTAAAACTTCAACTCGGAAATGATGTAAAGCATAGCGATATTCGTGCGCTCAAATTATATTATGCAGGAACAAATGCACTACAACATGTTGGGAAAAATACGTTTGCACCTGCACAATATATATCACGCGAAGTTCCAGGTAAAACACGTGCTGCCAATCCATCCTATTCAATATTGATAGACGAACAAGCTAAGCCTTCTAACAAAGAGGTTACCTTTGCTTGTGACAAAGCATTATATCCAGGAGAAAACTTCTTTTGGGTAAGTTTGGAGATGAAGCCTAAAGCTTCGTTACTAAATACAATCACCGCTAAAATTACAGAAGTAGTTGTAGATAATAAAAAAACAGTTATCGACACAAAGTCTAACGGCAAAATCCATCGCTTAGGTGTAGGCGTAAGACATGCTGGAGACGATGATGCAATGGCCTTCCGTATTCCAGGTATGGTTACATCGAACAAAGGAACGTTGCTTGGTGTGTACGATATTCGTTACAACAACAGTGCCGACCTGCAAGAATATGTTGAAATCGGACTAAGCCGCAGTACAGACAAGGGGCAAACATGGGAGAAGATGCGTTCAATCATGGCATTCGACACCGATGGTGGACTTCCTAAAGCTCAAAACGGTGTGGGCGATCCTGCCATCTTAGTAGATAAAAAGACTGGAACTATCTGGGTTGTTGCTGCTTGGACACACGCCATGGGTAACCAACGTGCTTGGTGGAGCTCACATCCAGGCATGGATAAATATACTACTGCACAATTAGTAATGACAAAAAGTGACGACGATGGTAAAACATGGTCTAAACCAATCAACATCACCAAACAGGTAAAAGACCCTTCATGGTATTTCTTATTACAAGGTCCTGGTAGCGGTATCTCTATGGAAGATGGAACATTGGTTTTCCCAATCCAATTTATCGATGCTACGCGTGTACCTAACGCAGGTGTTATGTACAGTAAAGATCATGGAAACAGCTGGAAGATACACAACTATGCACGCACCAACACAACAGAGGCACAAGTTGCAGAAGTTGAACCAGGTGTATTGATGTTAAATATGAGAGACAACCGTGGTGGTAGCCGTGCCGTAGCAACAACAAAAGACCTTGGTAAAACATGGGAAAAACACCCATCATCTCGCAGCGCACTACAAGAGCCTGTTTGTATGGCAAGTTTAATCAAAGTAGGAGCAAAAGAGAATGTTACAGGTAAGCAAATCATGTTATTCTCAAATCCAAACACAACCAAAGGCCGTCACAGCATGACGATCAAAGCGAGTTTAGATGGCGGTTTAACATGGCCTAAAGCGTATGACGTATTGCTTGACGAAGGTGGTAGCTGGGGTTACTCCTCTTTAAGTATGATCGACAGTGAAACAGTTGGTATCTTTTACGAAGGTAGTACCGCACACATGGTATTCCAAGCAGTTAAATTAACTGATATTCTAAAATAATATAGATGAAACATATACTATCCTTTTTATTTATGTGTATCGCATGCAGTTTGCATGCGATACCACAGAATAACCTCCTCCCTCAACCACAACAAATAACGTGGGGAAAGCAGGTATTCAAGAGCGATAAAATAGAATTAATCAATACCGCAAATATTGATTGTGTACCTCTACAGTGTACAAACTTAAATTTCAACATTGTAGATAAAGCTTCGCACAAAATCGAAATCCGCTTAGTTGAGAGTATTGACGAAGCAGCAGTAAATCCTGACGAAGCATACCGATTGAATGTAACAAAAAAGCAGATCACCATCGAGGCTACAAATCCAAAAGGGATCTATTGGGCATTCCAAACACTTAAACAGTTAGCAACTACAAAAGGTGATAAAATATCCATCCCTACGTGTAACATTACCGACTGGCCAGCCTTTAAGATAAGAGGTTTTATGCAAGATGTGGGCAGAAGTTACATCTCTATGGAGGAACTTAAACGCGAAATTGCCATCCTATCGCAATATAAGATTAATGTTTTCCATTGGCACTTAACAGAGAATCAATCTTGGCGATTAGAGAGTAAGATCTTCCCAATGATTAACGACAGCATCAATACAACACGTATGCCGGGGAAATATTATACGCTTAAAGAGGCTAAAGAGTTAGTTGCTTTTTGTAAAGCGCATAACGTACTACTACTTCCCGAAATAGATATGCCCGGACATAGTGCTGCCTTTATTCGTACGTTCAGACATGATATGCAGAGTCCTGAGGGAATGAAAATCCTTAAACTTCTGATCGCAGAGGTTTGCGAGACGTTCGATGTTCCTTATTTACATATTGGCACCGACGAAGTACAGTTTACCAACCCCACTTTCGTACCCGAAATGATTGCCTTTGTGCGCTCGTTTGGTAAAAAAGTGATCTCTTGGAATCCTGGATGGAACTATAAAAAAGGAGAAATCGATATGACACACCTTTGGAGTTACCGCGGAAAAGCCCAACCAGGCATCCCTGCGATCGACTCAAAGTTTCATTACCTAAACCATTTTGATGCTTTTGGTGATATCGTTGGACTATATAACAGTAAAATTGCCAATGTAACCGTTGGAAGTGATGATATTGCAGGTTCAATCATGGCTATCTGGCACGATCGTGTGATTGTTCCCGAAGAGAAGATAATGATTCAGAACTCTTTTTATCCTACAATGCTTGCCTTTGCCGAGCGCACTTGGCTAGGTGGAGGTACTGAGTACTTTGACAAAAAGGGTACAATATTAGATACGACTCCTACGGAAACGTTTACCAACTTTGTTGATTTCGAAAGACGTATGCTTTTCCAAAAAGATAAGAATTTCCAAGGATACCCATTTGCTTATGTTAAACAGACAAACGTAAATTGGCATATTACAGATGCTTTCCCTAACGGTGGAGAACTTACAAAAGCATTTCCTCCCGAGAAAGCATTACAAGAAAGTTACGCCTTCGAAGGCAAAACCTACAATGTACGCAAAGCGTGTGGTGCAGGGATATACCTTCGTCATGTATGGGGTGCACTGATTCCTTCGTTTTATAAAGATCCAAAGCCCGATCACACAGCTTATGCCTACACGTGGGTATATTCGCCAAAAGCGCAAGAGACTGGTATGTGGGTTGGATTCCAAAACTACGGACGTTCAGAGATGGACTTAGCACCACTTCCTGGCAAATGGGACTACCGCGAAAGTATGATTTGGCTCAACGATAAAGCCATTCAGCCACCAACATGGACAGCGACTCACCGCAACAGAAGCAACGAAATCCCTTTGGGTAACGAAAATTTTGAAGCCAGAGAGCCTATGCTAGTCCAGTTAAATAAAGGATGGAACAAAGTATTACTAAAACTTCCGATTGGTGCATTCAGTACCCCAGAGGTTAGACTTCAGAAATGGATGTTCACAGCTGTATTTGTTTCGCCAGATGGGAAACATGCTACAGAAGGATTAATCTATTCTCCTGAGAAGATTAAATAAATCAAGCATATAATAATCAAACTATATGAAACTCAAACAACGAATCGTTACCTCACTAATCGCTATCTTCATGGTTTTTCCTGCCTATGGGCAGAAAACCAAAGTAGCATGTGTAGGTAATAGCGTTACATTTGGTGCTGGGATAGCGGATCGTGCAAACGATTCCTATCC
>CAMQTD010000192.1 GCA_947036995.1 uncultured Parabacteroides sp. | reverse complement strand
AAACCGCACCACTACCGCACCGCGAGTGCAACTCCTTCTTAATATAGAATTAATTTATAATTAATTCTATTAGTATTATAATTATATTAATACCGAAATTTTCGTTGAAATTTCTCGAAGAGCTTCGCTCGCTTGACAAACACGCAACCTAACTACTCCCTGTTATGGCACTGAAATTGGTGCGCCACTACACTATTGTGTAGTGCAGAATACACTACTGTATAGGGATCGAAATAGTAGCGTCTTGTGGGGGATAGACACTGTCTATTGCACCATACACTGTAGTGAATTTGGGTAATGTAGCTCAGGTTTTAAGCCTAAAGAATAATTCACCATCGTTTAGCATCGATTAGCATCGTTCAGCACATTTCATTTTGAAGGTGTCATATCTTTGTAAGGTGATCAGATAGGTGATCAGTATACGATACGGCTACGTTAAGACGCTTACGGTTAAAAGTAGGCTAAAAACAGATCAGCCCTAAAGCGCATACGCTTTAGGGCTGATCTGTTTAGGTAACGCATATTTGAGATATTACTCGAACATCTTGTCAATACCTCCTGTTATAGTTTCGTATGTTACAGTTGAATCTTTCCCTGCACATGGATTATAATCCTCTGGCATTTCAAATTGTTCTGTTTGATCATATCCTAATGATTTATCTGCAAATACTTTTTTCATGAATAAGCCAAATACTGGCAATGCCATACTAGCTCCTTGACCATCAAAAAGGCGGTCGAAGTGAATAGAACGATCCTCACCTCCTACCCAACAACCTGAAACAAGGCTTGGTGTGAATCCCATAAACCAACCGTCAGAGTTATTCTGCGTGGTACCTGTTTTACCACCCATAGGTGCTTTGATTCCATAATTACGTCGCACACGACCACCTGTACCTCCATCAATAACACTTTTGAGCATATCGAGCATCTTTAGTGAAACGTCTTCGGTTAACACTTCTGTCATTTGAGGAGCAAAGTTTGCAATCGTATTGCCGTTTTGATCTTCGATACGTGTTACGTAAAGAGGTTCTAAACGAATTCCTTTATTCGCAAATGTAGTGTAACCACTTACCATTTCGGCTACAGAGACATCGGGCGTACCTAAGCAAACAGAGATTACAGGGTCTACATGATTTTTAAGACCAAATGATTTCAATAAATTCACAAATGTATAGGGTGAAAGCTGCTTCATAAGATAAGCCGTTACCCAGTTAGATGAGTTTTGAAGTCCCCATTTAATCGTTACTGTCTCCCCAACTCTTTTAGCGCCAGCATTTCGAGGGCTCCAAAGCGTCCCGTTTTCATCTACCAACTGTTGTTGAATATGCTGCATCTCGTCGCACGGACTTATCCCCTCAAGCATAGCCTGCGAATACAAAAACGGTTTCATGGTAGAACCAACCTGTCTGCGCCCACCTGTTACCATATCATATTGGAAATTATTAAAGTCAATACCTCCCACATAAGCTTTTACATGACCGTTGCGTGGATCCATCGACATAAAAGCACTGCGTAAGAAACTTTTATGATAGCGGATAGAGTCCCATGGAGACATGATGGTGTCGATCTGACCATTCCATCCAAACACACGCATATCTACTGGCTTCTTAAATTCTTCTTTGATTGTTTTAATACCTTTACCCTCTTTCTTGAGCAAACGGTAACGATCTGTTTGCTGCATTGCTCTGGTTAAGATTTCATCTGCCTCTCCTTTATTTATATTTTTTGAAAATGGTGCATAACTACGGCCCTTTTTTTCTTTAAAAAATCTTGGCTGAAGATATCCTCCAATATGTTCGTTCATAGCCTCTTCTGCATATTGCTGCATTTTAGCGTCGACAGTAGTATATACTTTTAATCCATCCGTATATAAGTTATAGTTAGAACCATCTGGTTTGGTATTCTTTTTACACCATCCATATAACGGATTAGTTTCCCATGCGATAGAATCTTCTTTAAATTTCTGCATTTGCCATCCACGATATTTCTTTTTATCAGGCTTAGAGGCTGTAAGCGTTAAACGTAAATATTCGCGAAGATAGGGTGCCGGACCGTCTTTGTGATCTACACGTGTGAAACGAACCGTTAATGGCAATGCCGACAACGAATCGCAAACAGCTGCTGTTATATATCCTGCTTTACGCATCTGATTCAACACTACGTTACGTCTGCCACGTGTGCGCTCATTCTTGCGTACAGCATTGAAGTAGGAAGGGTTTTTACACATACCTATCAACGTTGCAGCCTCTTCTGTTTTTAAGTTTTTAGGCGTTGTACCAAAGTAAACACGTGCTGCTGATTGAATTCCGACTGCATTGTATAGAAAGTCGAATTTATTGAGGTACATGTTAATAATCTCCTCTTTAGTATAGAAGCGTTCCAACTGTACTGCAATTACCCATTCGATTGGTTTTTGAAGCAAACGTTCCATTATATTTTCAGCACTAGGAGAATACAGTTGTTTAGCTAATTGCTGCGTGATAGTGCTACCGCCTCCACCACTCTTTTGCATCAAAATACCACGTTTAATTATGGCACGAGACAATCCCTTGGCATCAATCCCTGAGTGTTGAGAAAAACGAATATCTTCAGTTGCAATTAATGCATTAACCAAATCTGGCGACAGATCTTGGTAATTAACGAATATACGGTTATCTCTACTATGCGAATAGCTTCCGAGCATCTTCCCATCACTAGATACAACTTGCGATGCGTATTTATCTATCGGATTTTCTAATTCTTCGATCGCTGGCATGTAACCAATCGACCCGTTGGCTATCATGGTAAACAAAAGTGCTACTCCTCCTACGATTGCTGTAAAAACAATCCACAAAAAAATAATAATATATGTACGTAGTTTCATGTGTATGAATTCATTTTAAGCTGCAAAGTTAAATAATTATCGTGAGAATATTCGTTAAAGTAAAAAACTACGACAAAAAAGAACTTAAAGAATCATCTGTATTTAAATTTTCTATACTTTTGTAGACATAAGAAGTGAAAACAGATCATGAAAAGTAAAAGTTTAGTCTCTATCGAACAGTATACCAAAGAGGACATCCTTCGTATATTGGAAATTGCAAAGAAGTTTGAAGAGAACCCCAACCGTAGATTGTTGGAAGGCAAGGTAGCTGCCACGCTCTTTTTTGAACCTTCTACCCGTACGCGTTTGAGTTTCGAAACAGCGATCAATCGTCTTGGCGGACGCGTGATAGGCTTCCAAGATGCCTCGACCACGAGTTCGTCTAAAGGTGAAACGCTTAAAGACACGATTTTGATGGTCAGTAATTATGCTGATATCATCATCATGCGTCATCATCTCGAAGGTGCAGCACGCTACGCCTCCGAAATAACAAATGTATCGATTGTTAATGCAGGCGATGGTGCCAATCAACATCCCAGTCAAACAATGCTCGATCTTTATTCGATCTACAAAACACAGGGAACATTAGAAAACCTTCACATTACGATGGTGGGCGATCTAAAGTATGGACGCACGGTGCACTCATTGATTAATGGTATGTCGCACTTTAATCCAACGTTTCATTTTGTAGCACCCGAAGAGTTGCGCATCCCAGAGGTGTATAAACGGTTCTGCGACGATCATAACATCGAATATCACGAGTACACTGATTTCTCTGAGGAGGTAATCAACCGTTCGGACATTGTATATATGACACGTGTACAACGCGAACGCTTTACCGATCTTGTGGAGTACGAGAAGGTGAAGAATGTGTATATCTTACGCAACAAAATGCTTGACAATAGCAAAGACAATTTGCGTATCTTACATCCGCTGCCTCGTGTAAATGAGATTGCTT
>CAMQTD010000191.1 GCA_947036995.1 uncultured Parabacteroides sp. | reverse complement strand
ATATTATCACGCAAAGAGGGATTAATGTTGTGTTTAGATAGTGGATTAAGAGAAACAGTTGTGATTCTATTTATAGCCTTAAAAATAATTCTCCCTTGCGCAACGCAATGACACAAGCAAATGTTATCTTTGTAAAAAACAACATTGAAATGGGAGCACAACTTTTCAAGAAATATTTGTGGATTGCTAATCATGTACGCACTACTGGGCGTATTACTTTTCGTGAATTACAAAGTAGTTGGGAGAAGACATTTGAATCACCTCTTTCTAGAAGAACTTTTATTCATAATAAAGAGAAAATTCAAGAGTTGTTCGACATCAACATAGCATGTGATAGACGTACAAATGAATACTACATAGAAAACCCTGAAGATCTTAAACGACAGAATGAAGTTAACTGGATTCTTAACTCATTCTCTGTTTTAATGGGATTGATTGATTCTCGCAAAATTTCAAATAGAATCGTATTAGATGAAGTACCCTCTTCTAAATACCACCTCAACACTGTATTAAAAGGGATTAAGCAAAACAAGGTTTTGAAAATAATATACCAACCCTTTAGTTGCGAAGCATTTGAAATGAATCTTAATCCATATTTTGTACAATTATCGGCTAATAGATGGTACCTTTATGGAGTGAGAGAGGGTGATGCCAAGATAAAAGCTTATGCTCTTGACCGCTTCAAAAAAACTGAGATACTAAATAAAACATTCATCATGCCGAATGATTTTTCGGCTGAAACATATTTGCAACATAATGGAGTCGGGCAATATGAAAATATTGATTATTGTAAAATAACACTACGTGCATATAGTAAACAAATAGACTTACTGAAATCTCTCCCACTTCACCCCAGCCAAACAGAAACAAAAACAGGTGAAGGTGTAGCCGAATTTACCTATAATCTACGCCCAACAACTAAATTTTACAGTGACATACTTGCTGCTGGAATATATATTAAGGTACTTCATCCTGCTTTTGTCAGAGAACACATTGCTAAAATCATTCATAAAACAGCAACTTATTACAAATGAAAAAATACATATTCTTAGACATTGATGGAGTCTTAAATACTGAACGAAACATCAAATTATTAAGAGAACAAGGAAAACAGACATCTGACAAGTATGGATTTCTTTTTGACCCTTTATCTGTTGCAAACTTAGCGTCTATTCTTTATCAGACCAGTGCAGAAATAATAATATCATCTACATGGAAAATTGAGGGATTAAATCATATGATCGCAATGTGGAAAGACAGAGATCTCCCAGGCACTGTTATTGACATAACCCCTTCTGAAATATTAGACATTGAAGAGATTGATTTTAATAATCCCGACAGTTTTATTGGTCGAGGACGAGAAATTCAACAATGGCTTAGCATCAATAGTAAACGGAACGATTGTTATATCATTTTAGATGACTGTAATGATATATTACAATCACAACAACCATTTTTACTTTTAACCAATCCTCGTGTTGGGATAACAAAAAGGAGCGTAAATAAAGCGATAGAAATACTTAACAAATAAAATAAAACACATGGATCAAAAAATATTATGCAGTAAACTGCAAGAGACATTAAAGATTAAATCACTTAGATTACCTTCAAATGTAGGATTCTCTCTTATCAAGAAAACACTTTCTATCAAAATAGAAAAAGGTTTATGTATGAATATGCAAACGAATGATTCGGCTTTTGAGGCTTGGGCAATATGCTTAAAATTCAATCTCCCCGAGCTAATCGATAATGTTGTTATTGAATGGGATATTCATCGTGTTGATAAAGCCAACCTGCACTACAACCGTTTTTTATACCGCGTTTGGAAATTTACACTAACATTTTCGTGGGCAAGGTGTGTTGTTTATGATTTTAGCCAATACAATACAGCTGGATGGGTATTAAATTATCCCAAACATCAAGCATCAGAAGAGGCTATTAAAAAAGAGGCGAAAGAAGAACGTGCGTATATAAATATGCATAAAGATATGTACACTCATATATGTAATCAACTTCCTGTTGGACTATTTAATAAAGAGATCAGTCACGTAAATAGAATTACTCCAGGACAAAATAGCCAATTAGACATTTGGGCGATCAAAGAGAACACCTTACATATCTTTGAATTAAAAATTGACACAAATAAAACTGTCGGAATCATCACCGAATTGATGTTTTACGTAAATGTAATGAACGATTTAGTTAATGGCTCAATCCAATTCGACAAAAACAGCAAAGAAGTTACAATTCGCCAGTTTGACAAACTGCATCATGCGATTACGAATGGGGATATAACCCAAATAGAGGGACATTTTCTTACAAACAATCTACATCCACTGATTACTCAAAATGTTCTAGATGGAATCAATCAATCTCAATCAAATATAACATATAGTCATACTAAGAATCAAAACGGATGAAAATAACAATCCATAGAGGTGCCAACCAAATTGGTGGATGTATTACTGAAATAGCGACTAATACAACGCGTATACTTATTGATTTTGGACTTAATTTGCCTAATAATGAAGGGAAAATAGAGGACAACCTAGCAACTACAGCACAGGTAGAAAAGCTGACTCATGCTGTTGATGCAATTATCTACACACACTACCATGGCGACCACGTTGGTTTGTTCAATCTGGTTCCAAAGCGAGTAAAACAATATATAGGTTGTACAGCTCTTGAAGTGATGAAGGCCAAACAAACATATATCAATAAAAGTAATGATGCTGAAATACTAGAATTATTCTCGACCTATAAAAGTGGGAAAGCATTCGTAATAAATAATGATATGCGCATAACACCTTTTTTTGTAAGTCATTCTGCTTGCGATGCAAATATGTTACTTATAGAGGCTGATGGTAAACGAATACTCCACACAGGAGATTTCCGCGATCATGGCTACCTCGGCAAGGGGCTCAAAAAGGTAATCGAGAAATATATCGGACAAGTTGACTTTTTGATTACCGAAGGAACTATGCTTTCACGTGGTAGCGAAAAGGTAGCGACCGAAAAAGAGTTAATGACTCTTATATCGAATATTATGAAACAAAAGAAATATGTTTTTGTACAGTGCTCATCAACAGATATGGAACGTCTTGCTACATTTCATAAAGCAAACCCTAAAGGGAGATTATTTGTGTGCGACACATATCAAGCTGACATTTTAAATATATTCTCTCTAGCGTATAAAAAACATTCCAGCCTTTTTAATTTTGATGATCTCGCTACGTTTCCAAAAAGTAATCTGCTTACAGAAATGGTGTCTAAAGGATTTTGTGCATTGATTAGAGTTAATGGCTCTAAAGGTAAATATGCTAAATTTATTGAGAAATCTATTCGAGAGATTCCTACGAGTGAGCAATGCTTAATCTATTCGATGTGGAGTGGTTATGTAGCAGAAGGTAAGCATCAAAAATCTGAATATATAGATTTTCGCAAAAGATTTTCTTCGGTTGCTGATATTCACACAAGTGGTCATGCCTCCAAAGATTGTCTTACAGAGGTCTGTTCGCTAACCAATCCCACTTCTGCAATCATACCTATTCACTGTGAGCAGTCGAGTGAATATAAAAATCTCTCAATATCACCAGAACTAAAATCAAAAATCATTACCCATAGTTGTTTTGTTGATGGTGTCAATATTGATATTTTATAATGCACAATTAAAACCAAGTGTATCAGTTTTTACAATTTGAGTTTTAATAATCCATCCCTTCATTGACAAAAAAAAGGCAAGAAGTAATCATCTAAACTAGATTCTTCTTGCCTATGCAATATTAAACGTTTCGTCTCCGCCTCTTCTTCTTTATCCAAAGATAATACCCTGTAAGCGGAAGTATTCCACCCATTATAGATACAAAGCAGGTCAGTAAGCGACCGAAAAGTCCACCCCAT
>CAMQTD010000190.1 GCA_947036995.1 uncultured Parabacteroides sp. | reverse complement strand
GCTTTTCAAAAACAGACCCCCTTGATGTAAAGGAGGTAAAGTTATGTTGAGAAAGAGCAATATTATCAATTGATGCACCACATTCATTAACTGCTATTCTGGTCCACTGTG
The DNA here is from genome assembly GCA_947036995.1 of uncultured Parabacteroides sp. Classification (GTDB taxonomy): domain Bacteria; phylum Bacteroidota; class Bacteroidia; order Bacteroidales; family Tannerellaceae; genus CAMQTD01. Next base: position 3,837 of record CAMQTD010000190.1, on the reverse strand, counting down.
GCGGAATGAGTACGGAATTGTTTTTCTAAGCCACTGGAGTTGCATATAGATATGTATTCTTTAGATATAAAATCAGTAAAAATATCTGCGCTTGACCATTACCTTGTGATACCCGAATGTATGTAGGGTAGTATCCATCTTTTGTTTTAACTCTTGTGACTATTCCAAATATTGCCATTGTGTCTTGTTATTTACTGTAAATTCTGTGTAAATTATACTGCTCAATATACGCATTTAAGTGCATATATTGAATATTTGAACATGATTCCCAACAGAAAACAACACAAAAAAAGGGTTATCTGTTAAGATAACCCTTTGATATTCAGAATAATTTGCGGAGGCGAGGAGATTCGAACTCCTGGTACCGTTGCCAGTACGTCAGTTTAGCAAACTGGTGGTTTCAGCCACTCACCCACACCTCCATGTCTTTAAAAAACTTGCCCTTTCCTCTGAATTGCAATGCAAAGATAGGAGATTATTTTTTATCATGCAAGTAATTTCATTGTATTTTTTCAAAAAAAAGATTGTACTTTTGTACACGCTTTGATTTTCAACTGATTATTACAATAATAAATGAATAAAAATAAATTGACAAAAAGAAAGATAGCGTTAATTGCGGCTTTATTTCTTTCTCTGGTAGCAGGTGGTATTGGTTTTGCAGGGTATCAAACGATTTACGAAATCAATTTTGACAACACTGAGCGTGTATATATTGATATTGATGATGAAACTGATTTTGAAAAGCTAACACAACAGCTTCAAGATTCGGCACACTGTATGCGTATCAATTCATTTATCCGTTTGGCTCATTTTTTGGATTACCCTGAAGCAATAAAAACAGGACGTTACGCTTTAGCGCCACAGCAGAATAATTTGCAGGTGCTTCGTATGCTACGGAGTGGTTCGCATGTGCCGGTCAAACTTACGTTTAATAACATCCGCACCAATCAAGATTTAGCAGAACGCCTAGCACCGGAACTCATGCTTTCGGTAGACGATCTTTTAGTGCGTTTAGAAGACTCTGTTCTTTGTGCCTCTTATGGATTTACACCAGAGACAATCAAATGTATGTTTATTCCCAACACATACGAAGTGTATTGGAATATTTCGCCAGACAACCTGTTTAAGCGAATGAAAAAAGAACATACCGTTTTTTGGTCTCCCAACAGACTGCGCAAGGCAGAAAAGATCGGTCTCACACCAGCCGAAGTAGCCGTGCTTGCCTCCATTGTAGAAGAGGAGACAGCCGCAGCCGAGGAGTTGCCAATCGTGGCAGGGTTGTATATTAACCGTCTGCATCGCAAAATTCCGTTACAAGCAGATCCTACGGTTAAGTTTGCCGTTGGAGACTTTACGCTTCAGCGCATTTTGTTCGAACACCTAAAAGTAGAATCACCCTATAATACCTATATTCATTTAGGATTGCCTCCCGGACCGCTACGTATTCCGAGTATCCGAGGGATGGATGCCGTATTAAACTATACACATCACAAGTACCTATATATGTGTGCAAAAGAAGACCTTTCGGGCAGGCATAACTTTGCACGTACGCTTGGCGAACATGGACGTAACGCGCGTAGATATAGAGCAGAGCTAAACAGAAGGAAAATTCGATAATCAACAACTATCAATTTGTTCCAATTTATACACATACATTGTATTTTTTAATTATCTTTGGGCTTAATTTGCTTCAATTTGATTTAAATATAACTAAAAGAACTCGATAAATAACATGGAGAAACATCTATTTTTAGGTGATGAAGCCATCGCTCAAGCAGCCCTTGACGCTGGAATCTCTGGTGTATATGCATACCCAGGAACACCATCAACCGAAATTACTGAATTTATTCAAAATGCACCCGTAACCAAAGAGCAAGGTATTCATTGCAGATGGAGCGCAAACGAAAAAACAGCCCTTGAGTCTGCTCTAGGTATGAGTTATGCAGGAAAACGTGTTTTATCATGCATGAAGCATGTTGGACTAAACGTTGCAGCAGATGCATTTATGAATATGTCGATGAGTGGAATCAATGGTGGATTAATCCTTATTACAGCAGACGATCCCTCGATGCACTCTTCACAAAACGAACAAGACAACCGTGTGTATGGTAACTTTGCCATGATTCCGATGTTCGAACCTTCGAACCAACAAGAAGCCTACGATATGGTGTATGATGGTTTTGAATTGTCAGAGCGTTTAGGCTATCCTGTTATGTTGCGTATTACTACACGTATGGCACACTCGCGTTCGGGTGTTGTGCGTAGAGAAGTTAAAGCACAGCAGCCGCTATCTTATGATGCAAATGGTCGTCAGCGTTTTATTCTACTTCCTGCTTTGGCGCGTAAACGTTATACTGTGCTGTTAGAGGCACAAGCAAAGTTCGAAGAGGCTTCGGAACAATCTCCATACAATACATACTTTGATGCTCCGAACAAGAAATTGGGTATCATCGCTACAGGTATCGCTTTTAACTATTTGAGCGAAAACTATCCAGATGGATTTGAATATCCAGTACTTAAAATAAGCCAATATCCCCTTCCACGCAAGCTAGTAGAGCGTTTGGCAGATGAGTGTGATGAGTTATTGATCCTTGAAGAGGGATTCCCAATCGTAGAAGAGCAGCTTAAAGGGTATCTAGGTCGTGGACTTACAGTACACGGACGTTTAGATGGTACATTGAAGCGCGATGGCGAGCTTACGCCAGATCTTGTAAGCAAAGCTTTGGGTAAGGAGATGAAAAGCTACTACCCAGTTCCTGAGGTTGTAGAGATGCGTCCTCCAGCATTGTGTCAAGGTTGCGGTCATCGTGATCTATATGATGCATTGAATGAAGTTGTAAAAGAGTACACCGATGCCAAAGTATTTGGTGATATTGGTTGTTATACGTTAGGCGCATTGCCTCCTTTCCGTGCGATTGATGCCTGTATCGATATGGGTGCTTCTATCACAATGGCAAAAGGTGCAGCAGATGCAGGAACATTCCCTTCTATTGCTGTGATTGGCGACTCTACGTTTACCCACTCGGGTATGACAGGTCTGTTGGATTGTGTAAACGAAAACAACCAAGTAACCGTTATTATTTCGGATAATGAAACTACAGCAATGACAGGTGGTCAAGACTCTGCCGGAACAGGCAAGATAGAGGCTATCTGTGCAGGATTAGGCGTTGATCCAGCGCACATCCGTGTAACAGTTCCATTGAAGAAGAATTTCGAAGAGATGAAAAATATGATCCGCGAAGAGATCGAATACAAAGGCGTATCTGTAATTATTCCTCGTAGAGATTGTATCCAAACATTGAGTAAAAAAAAGAAAAGCAATAAATAAGATGAAAACAGATATTATACTTTCAGGTGTAGGTGGACAAGGAATCTTGTCTATTGCAGCCGTTATCGGAAAAGCAGCCTTGCAAAAGGGCTTATACATGAAACAGGCCGAAGTACACGGAATGAGTCAGCGTGGTGGCGATGTACAGTCTAACTTACGTATCTCAGATTCTCCTATTTCGTCGGATCTTATTCCATTAGGACAGGCAGATTTGATTATCTCTCTTGAGCCAATGGAGGCACTGCGTTACCTTCCATACCTCAAAAAAGATGGTTGGGTTGTAACTAATGCAGCACCCTTTATTAATATCCCGAACTATCCAGCGATCGAAAAGATAATGGAAGCATACGAGAGTTTGCCAAACAAAGTGATCCTGAATGTAGAGGAGATTGCTAAAGAGGTAGGTTCTGTACGTTGTGCAAATATTGTAATGCTTGGTGCAGCAGCTCCTTTCGTAGATCGGAAGAGCACACGTCTGAACTCCAGTCACTCCGGAGAATCTCGTATGC
>CAMQTD010000189.1 GCA_947036995.1 uncultured Parabacteroides sp. | reverse complement strand
TGATATTTACATTCTCTAAAGCTACGGTTTCAATCTCGTTAGTACGGTAAATCTTATTTAATTCTTTAATTTTAATCATGATATTTGTTTTATGTATTATTTAATTATTAAGTCTGTTCAATTAATCTTCGTGTAATGTTTCGGCTAGTTGTATATCCATTGCTTTGCGTGCAGGGAACCAAATACCCAAAAGTATCATCAGTGCCATCAGTGCAAAAGTTATAGAGGAGCAGATAAAGAAACGACCAATAGAAACGTGTAAAAAATTCCACGAAGGTGTTAGCTCTGCATAACCAATATTAAAATCAATTAGCATTGCCAATGGTGTTACGATGGCAAGTAAAAATATACCTTCGCTTATAAGGCGAATAAACATATCTCGCTTAGATGCTCCCAAAGCCATCATCAGTGCAATCTCGGAACGGCGTTGTTGTGTGCGGAACCAAAAGGTACCAAGCAATCCAAGGAAAATATTCACTAACAAAAAGCCTGCTGCAACTAAATTATTACGTAGCGCATTCATCTCATCTAATTGAAAACTATGACGGATAGATTCAAATGATGTTATCTTAGTTATAAAGATATTACCCACACGATACTGTGCAGCAGCCTCTTTCATAAAATCTTCCATAAATGTAGGCGAAACACCTTCGCGCACACGGATACAGAGTTCTTTTCCATAAGAGAGTTGGTTCTCAGGCAACAAAGTAACCGTCGAACGACTATCACCAGCTTGACGAAAGTCTCCATAACGTACCACTTCAAGCGCAGCAACTAAGGGGTATGAAGTTGTGGTATCATTTCCCAAAGTAAAAAGTTGGTTTCTATACTCTTTGAGATCAATGTCATGTTGTGGCTGGAATAGATTACGTGATGCCATAAAGACTCCCTCTTTCAGTAAACCTGCCAGTTGTTCTGGCGTTTCTCCATTAGCTCCACGATAGCGGAAAACACGGAAAAAGTCAGGTGTTACGCGTCTCGAAATAGACCAATGATTACTCTTTAAGGTATCCATTTGAACAGATTTTGTAGAATTACCTCCATTATATGGATGAGAATATTGTGACACACTGACTGCCTCTACCTGCGAATGCCTACGCAAACGATTCACCAATTCACCCATATCAGCATGTAGCTCCTCTTGTGTACGGTTGGGGATGTATTCAGGACTTTTTTCGTCTTGATACTCTATATCTAATTTATAGGTATTGGTTATATCAAACCCCTTGGAGTCTGTATAGGTCGTTAGCGTTACAAATAACGTATCAATAACATACCATAACACCACACTAACCAAAAGTAATTCGATCAACAGCCACGCATTGCTACGGCGCTCGTTGTATAGTTGTGTAAATAATTTTTTATTCATTGTTTTAAATCGTATTAATGTATTTTACCTGTTAAGGCATTGACTATAGAAACTTTTGATGCTTTCCATGCAGGCAGACCACTACTCAATAGATTGAGCAGTAAACTGAAGAAGAATGCATAAATAAAGGTAGAGGCGTTAAATAACATCTGCCACTCTACCGTTGGAGCTGTATTCAGATACATCATGCGAGACTCTGCAAATAGCGAACTACCCCAAACAGTAGCAAACAGGAAGCAAAACGCCAGTCCAACAAAAGCAGCAATAAAGGTCAACACTAAATTCTCTGCTATAATCTGTCCCATAATCCCTCCTCGTGTTGCTCCAAACGAACGGCGCACACCAATCTCTGCTACACGTTGGCGCAATCTACTCTGTGTCATTGAGCTCAAATTTATGGCTGGAACCAATAGTAAAATCAGTATAATAATCAACAGATTGCGGTAATATGATTTCATATCAGGACCTTGATTTGCCCACTTACGTTGCGACATAGTTAGTTGATCGTCTGGTTGCCCACGGAAATGAACTCGATAACCTACTATGCTTGTATTAAACGCCTTAATATTACGCGCACATTCTGCTCGAATAGTCTCGAAATCACTCTTTTGTTTTGCTAAAATAGAAACACTCAAAGCTCCCGAAAGCCCATCAAACCAACTATATTGATTGCTTGTAGTGATTTGCGTCGATAGTAAAGGAATCCAAACTTGTGCATAAGCGGTAGGAGCCAAAGAGGAAACATCTTTTACAACACCTACAATACGATAAGGCACTTCGTTTATTAACATCTCCTTACCCGAAACGGCGGTTATATTATACAAATACTTGGCTACACTCTCTGTGATTACTGCCACGGGAAGTCCTGCATCTGAATCTGCTTTCGTATACGGTTTGCCATCTACAAAAGAGAAATCAAATACCCGAAAAAAGGAGGCATCTGTTTGCTTTACATCTACGCCTTGCCCCATAGTCAATGGTAGTTTTACTTGCATAGGCAGAATCATTGAATAAACTGTTACAGCCTCTGCTGATTTAAGCTCTTTAAAGCACTCCTTTGCTGTTTTATAACCCACTAATCCATTTTGATAGCCTGAATACTCTTCTCCCTTCTTTATATCTACACTTGCATATTTAACATGCAGCAACCTATCCCGATTACTCTCAGGTGCAAAAGGTACAACCTTGATTTGTTGCTGCATCACAATCACCATGATAAGGCAGATTGTTAATGCAGTTCCTAATATGGAAACTACTGTAAGCAGTCGTTGCAATTTCAATTGCGACCATGCTTGTCCGAAAAGATATTTAATCATTCTCATGTGGTCTTTATTTTTAGTTTGTTTTTCTCTCTGTGTTGAGTCATGTCGCTAATTACTACTCTGTCTCCTATTTCTAATCCTTCTAATACTTCTACGTATTCAAAGTTAGACTCTCCTAGCTGCACTTTACGTTTCAATAGTTCGTTGTCCGAAGTAAGTACAAAGAGTTCATACTCCCCTTTTCCTACATAAAATGAGCCGTTGGCAATGCGAAGTACCTCTTCTTTGATGGCGTGTAGGATGTGGACATCTGCTTTTAGTCCTGAGCGGAGACGTGGGTGGTTGTCGTTGTCTAACTGAACGCTGAAAGAGATTACACCATTCTTTGACAGTGGCGTAACGCTGCTAACGGTACCTTTTAGCTTCTCTGATCCGATCTTCAAGATAGCACCACGTCCCACGGCGATACGGTCGCTGTACGAATCGGCAATCTCGCCCTCTACTTTAAAATGCGAAAGGTCTGATAGTGTTGCCAACTGTGCGCCTTGCGATACTTGTGCACCTATTTGGTTGTTGATAAAAGTTAGTACTGCCTTGCGTGGCGAGCGGATTTGTGCATCGTCTAGGATACGCTTTGTTTCGGCAAGTGATTTGCGGAAGATAGACAGTTCGAGCGCTTGCACTTTGAGTTCGGCAGCGGTGATTTGTCTTTCGTTTACAATCTGCTGATCGAGTTGCTTCTGCTCCAAAAGTGCCACTTCGTAGCTGAGTGCTGCTTGACGTACCTTGTCGGTTGTGCCTGCACCGAGACTGTCGAGATACTGTTCGTTGCGCAGTTCTACCGACATACGGTTTATGTTCATGGCTGTAATCTCCTTTTTCATAGAGAGGTCTGCTAACTTTGTTTCGGTGTTGATGCGTAGTTGCTCCAACTTATACTCTTTCATCTGCTCTTCGTCGAGGAGCTGTTTGTATTCAGTCTCAAAACTTTGTAGGTCGAGCTTTAAAATCGGTGTACCTACATCTACCGAATCGCCACCTTTGGCATATACCTCTAAGATACGGCTGCTGATGGGCGAATTTATAATCTCTTCGAACGCAGGAAGCACACGCCCCGAAGCACTCACCGAAACTTCGATCGCACCTTTGTCTATTGCTGAAAGTCTAAGATCCGACATGTTTATGGATGGTCTCATTAAAGCCGTTAGCATATATATACCTAACGATGCTCCTAGCGCTATGCTCGAAAACTTTATGATCTGTTTTCTTCTCTCTTTTTGTATTACATCTTTCGATATCTCTCTGTCCATAATTTTAATCAACTTTTGTATTACTCTTTTAATAGCAATCTTCGTGCCAAAAATACAACTCACTGTTTATCAACACAAAAGCATTTTTAGGTAGTGTTCGATAATGAACACTGTGTTCGTTTTTGTAACTATAAGTGTTCATTTATGC
>CAMQTD010000188.1 GCA_947036995.1 uncultured Parabacteroides sp. | reverse complement strand
AATATTTTTTTTCTCTTGACGAGAAATTTTCACGAGCGAATATGTACGGTGGGTTACCTACAACTACATCAAATCCGCCATTTACAAAAACTTGAGGAAATTCAGTTTCCCAATCGAATGCCTTATCTTCTACGACATTGGATACGCTAATCAGTGAATTACCACACTTGATATTGTTAGAGAGTGTGTTAAGTTTTCGTTGAGGGCGTGCAGTGCGCAACCAGAGAGATAGGCGTGCAATCTCTACGCTCTCGTCATTAATGTCGACTCCAAAAAGATTATTCTCCAAAATAGATGTCTCTATATCAGAAAAGACTATGCTTCCACCAGAGAGTGAGGTGCTAAGTTCATCAATATATTTGTGTTCAGCGATAAGAAAATCGAGTGCTGCATTGAGAAACGCACCACTACCGCATGCAGGATCGCAAATCGTGAGCGACAACAACCACTCTCTATAAACTTTGAGCTTGTCAGCAAGTTTCTTACTCGTCGCTTTCTGTCGTCTTTTATCTGTTGTATATTCTTTATCTTTTATTTGGAGCTCTACTTTTTTCTCAGTGCAGAGGAGACCAACTGTTTTCTCAACAATATAGGTTGTAATGTAACGTGGGGTATAGAATACTCCATCTTTTTTTCGTTTTGACGTTGGTTTCTCTCCCGTAGTAATTTCTGCTGTCACGTTCTCAATCTCGGAGAGTGAGTTCTCGAAAATATGTCCCAAAATATTTACATCAACCTCAGAGGCAAAATCGTAGTTAGCAAGGTGAGAAACGTGTTTTTTAAGTGTGTTATCAGAAATTGCAATATTATTTAATAGAGTATCAGGAGCAAAAAGGCCTCCATTATATGCGAAAATACCCAATTCCTTGTTACCTGTATTCATTAAGTTGAAATAGAGCTTGAATCTATCGTATAGTTTTTGCTTTTCACTTGTAAGAGGATCCTTTAAATATACTTCCCACTTATCTACTGTGCGTTGAATAGAGTTTGGAGGAAGTAATCCCTTATCCTCAGCAAAGAAAATGAATAGTAGTCTATCAAGAAGTTTTTGTGATTTACGAAAGAGAATTAGTTTATCATACTCGGGGTTAAGAGCTACGATATCATCAAAAAGTTCACGCTTAAAAAGCGAATAATCTTTGTATAATTGTGTCGTTATTTCGTCTTCTCTGTTTGTAGATTCATTTTTTATACGCTGTGGTAGATTACTTTTTATACTCCCATAACTAAGTAATAGGTGGAGTTTAACAAACCCTTCTTGTGAAAGATTGAAAAGATTAAATTCTTCATATTCTGTCTTATTGTCGATATAGAATCTTAATTTCTCAAAATTAGAGGTTATTATATAAGGACAATTCTTGTGGCTTGTTTTGTAACCAAATGCCTGTTCTTCAATCTTTTTCAGATTGGTTGTTTTCAATCCCTTTAATTCAATCACTGCTCGTACTTCATCAGCAATAATTATGGCGCCATCAGCCTTTTTGCTATCCTGCTCATTCTTTTGCTCTGTCTTAATATTGTAGTTTGGATCGGGACTGATAGTGTATCCTAAGATTTTCACAAAAAGTTCTCTTAAAAAACCTTCCTGAAATTGTTCTTCCTTACTATTTCGGATATTATTCTGAATTTCGGGATTTAGATAGTAACCTTTATATGTTTGATATGCATTGTAGAGTAACTCCGAATTTTGATCTTCGTGAGCCTTTATATATTTACGTAGTACAGTTGTTTGAAATATAGTCATAATTATTGTGTGTAAATCAATTCATTTACAAAAGTAGTATTTATTTTTCATTATTTGTGTGGCAGTATTGAAGCCTTTCAGTAACTATACAGTAAACTCGTTTAAACTTTTTATTTGTAAGTGAATTCTACAGAAAACGACACTTTACAAAATGTTTTTATTACTAATTTAACTATTTTATTTATCAGAATATGTATCTATCGTAGATATCCAAACCATGCTGAATAATAAATCACTTGTTTTAAAAAAGTTTAAACGAGTTCATTAATAATGATATAACAACCTTTATTACTTTAATATCAGTACACGCTCTAAACACAATAATTATTACAATACATGTGTCAATTATAAATTACCAACCTTACGCACACTTCCAGCAGATTGCTTAATCAGATCGGCTGTTTTGAGTGTAATTACTTTACCGATAGGTTTTCCATCTCTGTAGGTAACTACGCGCAACCAAGTCGCATCTTTGGGGATGGTGAGAGGTGCTTTGTATTGAGGGGTGTAGCTGTCTGGATCTGTGTTGTCGAATGTATAATAGATTGCTAAGTCTGACAATTCCGAAGCTAGTTCAATGCGCACATCGCCATTTTCGGTACGAAATGGGTTGATGATGGCGTTGTACATGCTGCGTGCGTAGTTGATTTTGGCATAGTCGGCACGCTCAAAATGATTTTCTACACGCTTGACGAATCCGTTCCAATCTTTATTATCGGTACCGCTCCATAATACTTCTGCTAATGCCCAACCACGTGGCCATGTCATGTATTCGGCATGTCTGAAGTGGGGAACTGATTCTGTCCATAGGTTACCTTGTCCGCCTAATATCATCTCTGGATCTACGCCTTCGGGGATGGGGTTGAAGTTGTATGAGTCGGTGAGTCTACACATCGAATAAGTATCAGGTTCTACAGATCTTTCGCCTTGGTATAGGTCTAGATAGCAGTTGTTATTGGGGGTCATTATTACGTGATGACCACTTTTTGCTGCGGTGATACCACCTTGCATACCACGCCACGACATTACGGTTGCTTCTGGGGCTAAACCACCTTCGTGTATTTCGTCCCAACCGATTAGTTTCTTTCCTTTTGCTTTTAAGATTGTCTCCATGCGGCGGATAAAGTAGCTTTGTAGTTCGTGGGTGCTTTTAAGTCCTTCGGCTTGCATGCGTTTTTTGCACTTCGGACATTTTGCCCAGAAGCCTTTGTAGCATTCGTCTCCACCGATGTGGATATATTCGTCGGGGAATAGGGCGGCTACTTCGGTTAAAACCTTCTCCATAAATTCGAATGAGGCTTCGTTACCTGCACAAAGGCTATTTTCGTCTATGCCGTAGAATTTCTCTCCTACATTGATGGTTTTAGGAGCTTTAATACAAGCCATTTCGGGATAAGCAACTAAGATTGCAAGTGCGTGCCCTGGTACATCTATTTCGGGAATAACACGTACATAACGTGCAGCGGCGTATGCTAATACTTCTTTGATATCTTCTTGCGTGTAGTAGCCTCCGTAGGTAGTTGCTTCGCCAGGTTGTTGGGGTTCGCGTTGCCACCACTGTCCTACACGTGGCGCACGAAAGGCACCCATTTCTGTTAGGCGAGGGAGTGATTTGATTTCGATTCTCCAACCTTGATCGTCGGTAAGATGCCAATGGAATACATTCATTTTGTAGGTTGCCATTTGGTCTATATATGCCATTACCTCTTCTTTGGTAAACCAGTGACGGCTTACATCAAGCATCATGCCTCGGTGTTTGAATTGAGGGGCATCTTTAATATCGGTATATGGGATCTCCCATCCTGCTGCTGGTGTGGCAACTGTAGTGCTGTTTATCTCTGTTGGGAGAAGTTGTAGTAGGGTTTGCATGCCGTAAAAGATTCCGGCTGGTTGTGCAGCAGCAATCTCTACACCATCGTTATCAACCGTTAGTTGATAAGATTCGGCATTGGCTGTTGGGGTATCTAATAACACAAAACGAATATCGCCTGTTGCTTTCTCTGAACAGGTAAAACCTGTTGCATTTTTCATCTTACTGTTTAAGATGCCAGCAATAGCAGCTAGTTCTTTGTTATTGGTATCGTAACCAATGGTAGTACTTGGGGTTAACATAAAATATTGGTCTGACAGTGTAACCGCTTGGGGCAACGGTATCAGACTTGGAGTTGTAGAGAGGGATGCGTTGTTAGCATCGTTACAACTAGCTAGCAAAATCAAACTTGCGCCAGCTAACGCGGCTAAGTGAATTAATTTTTTCATATGATATATAATCTAAGTTTGCCGTAAAGTTCGCATTTATTTCGCACAATCTAGTTCTAAAATGGATAAAAACAAGCTACCTTTGTTACATAATAATAAAATAAAACGCAATGAAACTGGTT
>CAMQTD010000187.1 GCA_947036995.1 uncultured Parabacteroides sp. | reverse complement strand
AGCAAAGACAATTTGCGTATCTTACATCCGCTGCCTCGTGTAAATGAGATTGCTTATGATGTGGACGAAAATCCAAAGGCGTATTACATAGAACAAGCGCGTAATGGATTGTATGCACGTCAGGCAATTATATGCGACGTTTTAGGTATTGAAATTTAAATTAAACTTTACAACGTATTAGCTATGCCAAATAAAAAAAGAGAAATGCAAGTTGCCGCACTAGAAAACGGTACTGCAATAGATCATATCCCACCAGAACAACTTTTTAAAGTTGCTTCGTTGCTTGGACTGGACAAAACCAATAATACCATTACTATTGGAAATAACCTCCACAGCAAAAAAATGGGTGCAAAGGGTTTGATTAAGATTGAAGATAAGTTTTTTGCTGAAGACGAGATCAACCGTATTGCACTAATTGCTCCCAATGTTATCCTGAATATCATTCGCGATTTCGAAGTGGTAGAGAAGAAAACGGTTACACTGCCTACCGAGCTAATCGGACTTGTGAAATGTAATAATCCGAAGTGCATCACCAATAACGAACCAATGCTTACCTATTTTTATGTAACTGATATGTGTATTGGAACATTAAAGTGCCGTTATTGCGAACGTTCTACTAACAAAGAAGATATTCATATCCTATGAAACAAGACTGGAAACCCGGAACACTGATCTACCCCGTACCTGCTGTAATGGTAAGTTGTGGATCTACTCCCGAGGATTACAATATTATCACAGTAAGCTGGGTGGGTACTATTTGTACCAATCCAGCAATGTGTTATATCTCTGTTCGCCCCGAAAGACACTCATATAATATAATCAAAGAGAGTGGTGAGTTTGTTATTAACATAACCACTAAATCGCTGGCGTATGCTACAGATTGGTGTGGTGTTACTTCGGGAAAGAATACGGATAAATTCAAGGCAATGAAACTAACACCAGGTAAAAGCTCGGTTGTAAGTGCTCCAATTATTCAAGAGTCGCCACTAAGTATTGAGTGCCGAGTGAAACAGATTATCCCGCTAGGCAGTCATGATATGTTTATTGCCGAAGTGGTGAATGTACAGGCAGATGATCGTTATATTGATCCTGAAACAGGTACTTTTCATCTAGAGAAAGCGGATGTAATTGCTTATTCGCATGGAAAATACTATGGATTGGGTGAGTTTATCGGTAAATTTGGTTGGTCTGTTAAAAAGAAAAAATAATTAAGTTATGAGAGGTATAGCGTTCATATTAATCAGTTTATTCTGCAATATTGCATTGCTTCAAGCACAATTATTTGCAGATTTCACCCCTAAGGTATTCAACTGGGGAGCTAAAATCGGTTTTAACTCCGCTATGCCTGTCATAAACTCATTATCTATAGATGGCACAAAGATGCAAAATGTAGCTGTAGACTATAAGGTGGGCATAACAGGATCTGTTTTTTGCCGCATAAATGTAGACAGATTCTTTTTACAACCTGCACTATCTATTCACTTTACGGAGAGCGAATTTTCGTTTACCATACCGAGTGAAGATAATGTTATGCCTACAAAATCTTTTAGCCTTAGCAAAGAACAATTTAAGTTAACAACACATTCTATAGATTTACCTGTACTGGTTGGGTACAATGTAGTAAAAGAGGGTCCATACGTTCTCAGTTTAATGTTCGGACCGAAGCTTAAATACAATTACAGAGTAGATTACAGTCCATTAAGCGAAACATCTGAACATAACTATGATAATGATAGCACGCCTTTCGAAGTTGGGATTGTTACAGGTGTAGGCGTAATGGTATGGCCAATGTTTTTAGATTTCTCTTACGAATTTGGTCTGAATAAAGTGCAATCGGACTTTACTGAATCACACTCCTCAACTCCACTACAGAACAAAATATTATTGGATAAACGGACAAATATTTTGAGTTTTTCGGTGGGGGTATTGTTTTAAGTTTATATTCAAATAAAATTATTTCTCAACATTAATTGATATTTTATTAGAATATTTATTAATTTTGCCGCCAATCTATTCCTAATAAAACAACATGCTTACAGTCGAAGAACAACTTTTCAAATCATTATTTCATAACAACTACGAATTGTTATGCAGTTATGCATTGAAGTTTGTTTCCGACAGAGATATAGCTGAAGACATTACACAATCCTTTTTTATCACTATCTGGGAAAAGAAAAACTTTGCTCTCACGAACGATAATTTTCTACCCTATGCCTACCGATCCATCAAAAATGCATGCATCAACCACTATAAACACAGTGAGTGGCAAGAAGGCTTCTTAGAGTCAGTTAACAAAGAGTGGATGGAACAACTGCAAGAAAACGACGACGACGAGTTTTGTTACTCCCATCAAGTGCAATCAGCTTTAAGCAAACTGCCTCCTAAATGTAAAGAGGCTTTTATGCTTAAATCTATAAATGAATTAAAATATAAAGAAATTGCAGATATAATGGGAATATCTGTAAATACAGTTAAATACCATCTAACAGAGGCTTTTAGATTAATGCGGGAAGAATTAAAATCAATATTATCACTTTTTATTTTATTTTTTATTTAAAACACCTACCCATTTTCACATATACGTTTGTTATACTTGTAAAGAAGAACAAATAAATAAATTGTGATATGCATTCCACATATATACATCAAATTATACTTTCTGTACTAGCAGGCGACGCTACACCTCGCGAGCACGAAGTGCTTTCGGAATGGTTAGCTCAATCTGCCGATAATCAGAAAGAGTATAACGATATTGTAAAAATAGATCAAATCACTCAAAGATCAATAAAGTCAACTACGTTCGACGTAAATAAAGCGTGGGAAAGAGTTGCGTCACAAACAATAGCCAAGCAACAACGTCAGTGGGTAATGCCTTTATTACGTTATGCCGCAATTTTAGTTGTAGCATTAACTACGGGAATATACTTTTATATGGGTAGTGATGTAGAAAAGAAAACAATCGATATTACAAAAATCAATCAACCTACACTTGTACTGGCTAATGGTGAAGAGGTCGTACTAGACGACAAAGCTTTTTCTATAGAACAAGCAAGTTCGACCATCAACAAAACAACTGAAAATAAAATCAAATACGAAGCTAAAGCTGAGAATAAAGTAAAAAAATCAATCAACCAATTAATTATCCCTCGTGGTAAAGACTATCAGTTAGAACTGAGTGATGGTACTAAAATTTGGTTAAATGCAGAATCTGAACTAACATATCCATCCCACTTTGATAAAGACCAACGCGTTGTTACACTTAAAGGGGAAGCTTTTTTTGAGGTGGCAAAAGATATAAATCGTCCGTTTATTGTAGAAGTAGATGGCGTAGAGGTAGAAGTGCTAGGTACCAGCTTTAATATTGCAGCCTATGCTAATGATGCATCTATAGCAACAACGCTCGTAACAGGTTCCGTACAATTAACTCCAGACAAAGGCGCAACAGAAATAATTAAACCGAATGAACAGTACACTTACAATAAGATAAAGAAAGAGTCACACACAAAAATAGTTGATACAGGACTTTACACATCTTGGATAAATGGATACTACACTTTCAAGGATGTAACACTCAATGAAATAATCACGAAGCTAGCTCGATGGCATAATATTGAGTATCAATTTGAAAACAATCAACTAAAAGAGACCCGTTTCTCTTTATCAATACAAAAAGAAACCTCATTAACTAACTTAGTAGACATTCTTAATTTCACAAATGAGGTAAATTTAGAGATTATAAAAAACACTATCCACATTAAACAAATCAATTAAAAGAACCAGACAGTAAAACAAAAAAAGGAGAATGTACGTACCAGATACACTCTCCCTATCAACAGATTAATTATTAATTATCACATGTTATCAACCTGTAGATTACAAATTTATGGAAAATAAAAATTCTTATCCTATTTTAAAAGGACAAAAAGTCTTAAAATACTTTTTTACCTGTAACTTAATTGCACTATCTTTATTTGTCCCTGCTCCATCCGTGCAAGCAAACACCTACGTGTTAGCACAGAGCTACTCACTAAATCTTTCATTTAAAAATGAAAGATTGTCAACAGTTTTAGATGAAATATCGAGACAATCAGGTATTAAAATTGCTTATAGCAATGCCCAAATATCAGCAAACTC
>CAMQTD010000186.1 GCA_947036995.1 uncultured Parabacteroides sp. | reverse complement strand
GGAGTGCAAAGAGTGTACTGTTGTTAGACGAATTTAAGCTGAAATATAATACACCGATAGTAGACCCTGCTTATATTAAATAAATAGCAATTTAAAAAAAATGAAAAAGACAAACTATATATACGCATTGCTACTCTTGCTGCTTGCTGCATGCAGTGCAGAAGAACCAACCACCGATATGCAAGGTGCGCTGGTGATTCGGCTTGTAGAGGCTGCCAGCGAAACAAGCGAAACGCGGGGTACACCAAGCGAATTGGAAAAGCCACTTGTGGAGAACTTCGCGTTGAAAATAACGAATCAAGAGACAGCTCAAATGCGTTACAACGGACTATTTAGCGGCTTTAAAATGCCTGCTTATTTAAATGCGGCAAGCTATACACTCGAGGCATCTTATGGCGAGAATCCACTATACGGATTTGATACCCCTTTTTATAGAGGTGCACGCACCGATGTAGAGATTACATCAACAAAGGAGACCGTGGTACAGATCCAATGCGAACTTGCCAATGCGCTCGCTTCGGTAACCTATACGAACCAACCGCTTTTTGATAAGCTATTCTCAACGTATGCCATCGAAGCAAAAATAGGCGACCAATGCGTTGTTTGGGATCCAATGGATCGAACAAACCTCTATTTCAGCGAAAAAACGGCTGTCGCGCTCTTTTTAAAGGGTACGAAGCGCATCGATGGCACATCGTTTACACTTCCGCTCGATGTGATAGAGCGTTCGGTTGCTAAAACAAACTACCGCTACGACCTAACGGTAGAAAACACAAACACAAACGAAACTTTTTTCGATATCTTAATTGATCGTACGGTAGAGGAAGTAACGATAGCAGAAACACTTCCCGAAGCTTGGCTTCCTAAGCCTAAAATCACGACCGAGGGGTTCGAAAATTCGATTTGTACGGTGGTGGAAACCGTAGAATCGACACCTGCAAAGCTTTTAATCAAGGCAGCTAAACCAATCGAAGAAGTTACCCTCACACTAAACTTTGAAGATGCGAATCTTAAAGCGTTAAATAACACATATACACTTTCTACGCTTACAGAGCAAGATCGATTACAGCTAACCAATGCTGGTATTGTTCTGCCCGAATTGGGTAAAAAAGAAAGTGTCTTGGATTTTACAGCACTTAACAACTCCTTAGAAACAGTCAATAAAGGAACTACAGTAAAGAACCTTATCTCAGTGATTGTGAAAGCAAACAAGCGTGAGAGTGATGCATGTGATCTTACATTACAGGTGGTAAAACCAATCTTTACACCAATATGTTATCCTGGTCATATATGGACAAAGCAATTTCAAGCTTCGCTTATTGTTGAAAAAGGGAATCTCGAAAAGATTCAAAACAACTTAATAAGCGAATGGAGTGTGGATAAAATAAATTGGACTACCATGCCCGAAGCGTTAGAAGTAAAAGAACTGACTCCAAACACCACATACTTTGTACGTGCAACATACCGCGATATAGTAAGCGATATGCACGAATTGAAAACCTATCCAGAGATAACTTTAGCAAATGGAGGATTAGAATCGTATAGCGTAGTAAGAGGTAAAGACGGAACAGGTTTTATGGGAGGAACCTATGGTGCACAATTTGAGTGGAGCGCATGGGCAACACTCAATGTACTCACTGCAGGAAAGTGTCCAAGCACTGCCTTTTCATACAACTCGCGTTCAGGATCTCGCCCAGTAGACCGTATTTCATCTACTGGCAATGGAGGAAAAAAAGCTGTATGGATTATTACAATTGGACACGGATATGGTGGAAATCAGAATAAACCCAATGCAGTTAGTCCTGGAGAACTATTTCTTGGCGTGTATAATACCAAAGGAATCGATTATGTTTCACGCCCTACGGCTGTTCGTTTTTGGTATAAATATGCTCCTTTCAAAGGAGATAAATCTGATATTAAGATAGAAATACTGAATGGAACAACCGTATTAGGAAGTGGTGTTTTGCAACAAAGTGAAACTGTTGGAGATTACATTGAACAGCAAATAAAAGTAACCTATAATGAGCAGCATAAACACTTAGCGCCTGAAAAAATCTCATTCGTATTCAAATCAGGATACAATGGAGAGGTGGAGAGTCGTGAAAGTGGAGGTCTAACCTCTTCAAAGAGTGCAAATCCGAAATTCCGTGGAAGTGAACTGTTTATTGATGATGTATCACTCGTATATGAAAAATAAATTAAAATGAAAAAGATATATATTCTATTGATAGCCATGCTCTCCTGCATTGCGTGTACACAAGATGCATTGGAAACAGCAACAGACACGGGCCATTTAAGCATCGGCAGCATCCAACTTATTTGTGATGGCGAAGAGGCTGCAACGGCAGATACACGCGCAATCCCAACAAGCCTATCCATACAGATATTACAAGGCGATGTAGTTATACATGCACTCAAAGCTCCTGTAGGAGAAAAACCGATTGCTTTAGCAGTAGGCACGTATCAACTTCGCGCCTATACGGATAGTCCTGCCGAACCAGCAGACCCGACAGCGCCAGGCGAACCAATATACGAAGGCTACACACCATTCGAAATAAAAGCGGACGAATTAACACTGGTGGCAGCTACGGCAACACAAACAAATTTGGCTGTAAGCGTAGCGGTTACGGATGCGTTAATTACAGCACACTTCCCAACCTACACGACCACGATCACGTCTGAAACGCGTACCGTAGCGGTAAAACAGGGGGATAAGAACCTATACTATTTTGCCCTGCCTACAAACAAAAAATTAACCTATACAATGGCATTGACCAATAGCGACAATGAATCTTTTGTTACAGAACCTAAAACAGTGGATGTAGCAGGAAAAGCACACTATACGCTTACGCCAACGATTGATTGATCAAAAAATAAGCTTCACACCCTTGAATCTTATCGACTCAAGGGTGTGAAGCTTATTTTGATTTTGATTTTGATTCGGCTGCTGGATCATCGCCATAACCATAACCGTAACCATTGCCGTAACCATAACCGTAGCCGTAGCCATAGCCATGTTTCCATTTATGCATACGGGTACCATTCAGTAGAATTACCATGTTTTTGAAACGCTCCTCTTTATGTATCTGTTCCAATTCGGGGAACATACGTTTATCAAAATACCCCTCACGGATCACATAGATCGTAAGGTCGACTAGGCGATTTACAATCATAGCATCTGCCACCACCATAGCAGGCACATTGTCCATAATAATATAATCGTATCGTGATCGCAATGTGGCTGTCAAATCTTCCATCAATGAACTTTGCAAAAGAGAAACTGGATTACTTGCAATAGGGCCTGCATTAATAACGTGCAGATTCGGAGATAAATCACTCTGCATAATAAGATTGTCAATATCAGCAACCCTTCCCGATAAGAAATCTGTTAATCCTCCGTGTGGATTCTGTTCCCAATTTTTAGTAAGTGTAGCCTTGCGGATATCTGTATCGACAAGAATAACACGTTTCGAGGATTGTGCCAAGGTAAGGGCGAGGTTGACACTTGCAAATGTTTTACCCGAACCGTGCACTGCCGAGGTTAACATAATCACCTGTGTCTCCTTTTTTCGCTCGTTCTTTAACATAAAATCCAGATTCACACGCAAAATACGAAACGCTTCGGAAATACAATCGCGCCCCGCTTCGGAAACAACGTTTTTCCCTTCGAAAATCTCTTGCTTCGTATATTTACGAAAGGGTATTTCTCCTAAAAAGGGGATCGAGGTAGCTTGCTTTACCGCATCGCGCCCATATACTTTTGTATTCAATAGATTGATTATATAAAGGATACCTGCAGGAATCATCACCCCAAGCAGGGCAGCTGCCAACAAAATCATAGCCGCTTTAGGGGCTACAGGGCTATTACTACCCGATGCAGCATCGATTACACGGGCATTACCCTCTACAATAGCCATAGAGATTGCATTCTCTTCGCGTTTATTCAATAAAAAGAGAAATAGCTCCTCCTTAATTTTCTGCTGACGCTCTACCGACATCACATATTTTTCTTGTGTAGGCACAAGGCTGATGCGATCTGTCATTTCGCGCTCTTTAGCAATCAAACTGCTTTCGCGCATGTTAAGCGAAAGCACTAAATTATCGATGGAGTGCGTTATGGAGCGACGCATGGCTACAAGTGTTCGATTATATTCGACCAATGTCGGGTTATGAGACGACACAGCGGAAGAGAGCTTGTCGATCTC
>CAMQTD010000185.1 GCA_947036995.1 uncultured Parabacteroides sp. | reverse complement strand
CAATAGGCTATTATACAATGTATTACAAATTCAATTTCCTCACTCAAAAGGGAATCAAAAAGGGAAACTGCACGCTATAAAAAAAGTATCTTGCACCCATGTTTCTTAATATAGAATGATTTATTTAAATAAATTATTCATATTAGCAAGATGGAAAGTTTATCAACTTCTCCATGCAAGAAAAATAGCACGCCACAAACGTAAGCAAAGAGCCTGGTGTGTGCAATGACGAAAATTCCCGAAATCAAAAACGACCAAACGGCTCGATTGTAGCTGTTTGGTCGTTCACGCAAAGGGCGAAAATAGCCCTTTTGGCATCATCCATTGGTGGATATAATTTCTGTTAAAAAGAGTAGATCACGGTGTATTTCGGTCGCAGAGTGTATTTTTGACCCCCTCTACCGTATACGGCACATCAAAACAGTGCACAATAATACGCGCCAACTGCATATAAGAGATTGCTGGCACTACATCGCTGCACCTAAACTGCAAAAAGAGATCGATCAATCCGAGGTAGTCGTTTACCGGAATACGCTTCAGCTGCATCGAATTTACATACTGATCGTCGAGTAGCTTCATCAGCTCCACACCGTGATGTTTAAAGAATAGCTTACGCAGCAACTTCCAATCCCGCAAATCGGATAGCTCAGTGTGCATTAAAAACCACGCCATAAGCACTAAGAGTGTCTGATCGTAAACCTCCCCTGTGTGCTTATGCGCATCAGCAGAAAAAGCCAAAAGATCTGCCTTGAGGCGCATATAAGAAACGGTGTTACCGAACTGTTTGTGTAAACTCCGCTTAAGCTGTTTGAAAATAGAGGTGAATTCCATACGCATGTAGTTTAAATTAAAGTCATTTAAAGTATAGTTTTCGTAAATTTAAACATATTATCGCGAAAAAGCCGCAATGTTTTGTACTAAAAGCCGCCATGTTTCAGGTGAAAAACTGCGATGTTTTAGGTCCGAAACATTGCGGCTTTTCAACTAAAACATGGCGGATTTTTTGTAATACAGATCAACAGCGAATAAACAGGTAGTATAGATTCAATTTTACAGGTACAGGATAAATAGTGTCGATTTTTACAGTTTATTTATATCCATAAAAATTATCTTCTAATAAATAAAGCGTACCTTTGCAAAAATTTTGAGAAATGCTTAAACAGCATCGTATAACAACAATCTATAATTAATTATATCTATGAGAGAGATTTTAAAAAAATTAATCTGGTCGTTCATGCTTTGCACATCAGTGGCACAAGCACAGATTCCACAAGATTTACTAGACAAAGCAAAAGCTATGGGAATCAGTGATGCACAAATCCAGCAGGAGATGAGCAAACACACAGGATCTAGCAGTACTGGAAGCGCATCTGGTACAATCGAAGATGTTCTCTCAGACGAGACCGAATCGGAATCTGGACGATGGACACAAAATGAGGAGCAAGAAGATATTGAAAAATCCATCAAAGAGATAGAAGAGGAAGAGAAGCCAGAAAAAGATTTAACAGGTACGATATACGGACAAAATATATTTTCGGGGTCGAATTCATATTCACGCGCAACATCAAAATTATCATTTGCTCCTGATTTTAACATCCCGACACCAGTAGATTACACGCTCGCAGGGGGCGATGAGATCTTGATCAACGTATGGGGTGCATCAGAATTAAAACTGAAACAAAAAATATCGCCCGAAGGCGTTATCTCCATTCCAAACGTAGGGCCTGTTTCGTTGAGTGGACTTACTGTAGATGAAGCAAGTATACACATCAAACAGCAGTTAGGACGAATTATATCAGATCTGGTAAACGAAGAAGATCCCACTACGTTTGTAAGCGTTAGCCTCGGGAAAATTCGATCAATAACCGTAAACGTAGTTGGCGAAGCACGCAAGCCAGGCACGTATACACTACCCTCACTCTCGACACTATTCAATGCATTATATGCAGCAGGGGGTATTAACAGCATCGGTACACTGCGTAACATCAAAGTATTTCGTAAAAGCAAACTAATTGCAACATTAGACGTGTATGACTATCTGCAAAAGGGGGTTTTCGATACAAATGTGCGACTCGAAAACGAAGATTTAGTCTTGATTGAGCCATACGAGAATCATATATCCACAGGGGGTAAATTGAAACGAAACAGAATATTTGAGCTAAAAAAAGGGGAAACACTAAGTGACTTAATCAAATTAGCAGGTGGTTTTAGAGGCGATGCCTTCTCTAAAAACATTCAAGTGATTCGGAACAATGGCGATCGCATCAGTATTGCCACAGTAGATGCAAAAGATTTTGGCACATTTGCATTATCAGACAACGACTCAATCACTGTAGATTCGATAATCCCAATCTACAACAACCGTGTAACAGTAAAAGGAGCCGTATGGCGCCCAAGAGCATATGAACTATCGAGCACTACAAACTCGGTAAAACGACTTATCGAAACAGCTGCTGGCGTTAAAGGTGACGAATTTTTGGGTAGAGCACAATTGACTCGTCAAAACAAGGACTTTACAAAAAAGATAATCGCTGTAAACATCAAAGGAATCCTAAACGGATCTGCACCAGATATAGAACTGTTACCCGAAGATGAACTATACATCCCTTCACTCGAAGCGTTAAAAGAAGCATATACCTTCTCTGTACATGGTGCTGTAAACCTAAGTGACTCTATCTTTGAGTATCGTAATAATATGACCGTAGAAGATGCCATAATAATGGCAGGTGGACTACGCGAAGCGGCAGCAAATGTAAATGTAGAAATAGCACGCAGAATTAAAAATCCAAACGCATTGAACGAAAACAATCAGGTAGCCGAGGTATTCAAATTCACACTTACCCCAAATCTTGAAGTTGTTCAAGGCAAAGAGCTATTTGCATTGAAGCCTTTCGACCAAGTGTTTGTACGCTTCTCTCCTGGATACCAAGAGCAACAACTCGTAGAGATTAAAGGGGAAGCGCTATTCAAAGGCTCGTACGTGCTAGCTAAGAAAAATCAACGATTAAGCGATTTAATTACACAAGCAGGTGGTATAACTAGCCAAGCATATATCAAAGGGGCGAGCTTAAAGCGACAACTAACGGATGACGAAAAGCTTCGTTTAGAAACAACGCTAAAAATTGCAGCAAACAGTGGACAAAAAAATCAAATGGATATTACCGAATTGGATATTAAAAATTATTCTGTCGGTATTAATTTAGAAAAAGCATTATCAAACCCTGGTAGTCTGCACGATGTAGTGCTACGTGATGGAGATATTCTTGAAATACCCGAATTCCAAAGTACCGTTAAAGTAAGCGGTAGCGTTACCTACCCAAACAGTGTAACCTACGAAAAAGGCATGAGCGTAAAAGATTGTCTTGCTCAAGCTGGAGGATACGCCGATTTAGCGCGTAAAAAACCAATCGTAGTATATATGAACGGAAAAGTTGGTATTACGAAACGTACATTTATCTTTTTCAAGAAATACCCTAAAATAGAGCCTGGATGCGAAGTACTAATTCCAACCAAGCGATACAAAGACAATAGTTATCTATTACCACAAATAATGGGTGTAGCAACTTCGACCATGTCTATGGCAGCGGTACTAGCATCAATATTAAATTAGTAAATACCGCACACAATAAAAAAAGCCAGCCGAAATAAATTCGGCTGGCTTTTTTTATATCCCTATAAACGTACTACCTCTACCACCGATCTGTACGGAACGAGCTAGCAGGCACCCCTTGGTTATTATATAACGTACCCTGCACATAATCGGTAAAGCCATAACGCACAGCAACAGGATTAGCCACAGCAGCACTATGCACCGTAATCACACCACTACTTTTAGAAGCATACGCAATAGCGGGATGAAAAACACGATCCCCTCCACGCCATAGGTTTGGTCTAATGCAACTGCTGCATAGCGAAACCCTACAGTCTCCTTATCCGAAGGGTGGATATCATGCTCCTCCTAATAAGAATACCACATAATGCCATCGTTCACCACAGTTTACCACAGTTCACCACATGGGGCTATCGCCATGCCGTACCTTTGTTTTGTTATCGATAACCAACTATTAATTAGAGAATTATTAAAGATTTATTCAACGTTTATCAACTATTAAAATTAAAGTATTATGGCATTAAAGTATCATTTGATTGTACGCAAAGATTTAAGTAAAAACGCAGCAGCAGATGCAAAGTTATATCACGGACAGGTACGCAGCGTGCGTGTAATTGAGTTCGAC
>CAMQTD010000184.1 GCA_947036995.1 uncultured Parabacteroides sp. | reverse complement strand
AACCAAGCTAAAATAAATAGATCAATTAATAATCAGCCAGTTAATTCAGATGCAGCATCTTTACAAAAAGAGGTGGAGAAATTGCAGAAGAAAATCTCTGAATATGAACTGAGAGAGGTAGAACGTGATCAAGATGATTTTGGCGAGCAACGTTAAGTATTTACGCTAACTACCCCTTCTTTGCCTCTACATCAAAATGTAGAGGCAAAGAAGGGGTAGTATTTGTTTGTGGTAGAAAAGATATCTTAAAAACTTAGTAAGCATAAATAGATCATTAATATAATGATCTATTTATGTAACAAATTTCATCTATATATAAGATATTCGGTTTATTATTGTTTATTTTACATCCTCAAAGAATAATACCGTATAAAAGACACAAATAACAAGTAATGAAGAATTCTATTTTTCGACTACAACAAAAGCGTTGCATGCTATTGGCTGCATTTGCTTTTCCTTTAGCTGCTTCGTTCGCACCAGTAAATGGTGCCATAACAAAGCAGGAAGTTAGTATTACGACACAGCAAGTACACACCGTACTCAGTGCTAAACTAATTAACACAACCACTGTAGAGGTGCGGTTCTCTAACAACCAAACCATGTTGCTTGACTTTTATGGAGATAACATCTTCAGAATATTTCAAGACAATACAGGAGGTATATTAAGAGATCCCAAGGCAGACCCTGAAGCAAAGATACTGGTAGATAATCCACGCAAAGCCCTTTCGGGATTGAATTTGAAAGATGCAGACGGTACAATAACCTGTTCTACAGATAAGATCAGTATTCGGATTGATAAAAAAAGTGCACTCCTTCAGGTGGTGAACTTAGAGACAAACCAAGTTGTACTGCAAGAAACTGAGCCTATTGGTTTCGAAAAAGGAAAGGTAGTACTCACACTTAAAGAGAATCCCGAAGAGTATTTCTATGGTGGAGGTGTTCAAAACGGACGTTTCTCTCATAAAGGAAAAATTATCGCTATCGAGAACCAAAACAGTTGGACCGATGGAGGCGTTGCATCTCCAAACCCATATTATTGGTCTACCAACGGATACGCCATGATGTGGCACACGTTTAAGAAAGGAAAGTATGATTTTGGTGGAACAGAAAAAGGAACTGTTCAGCTACACCACGAAACAGACTATTTAGACCTATTCTTAATGGTGAGCGAAACGCCTGTTGCATTGTTAAATGATTTTTATCAGTTAACGGGTAATCCTGTTCTACTTCCTAAGTTTGGATTCTATCAAGGACACTTAAACGCTTACAACCGTGATTATTGGAAAGAAGATAGCGTAGGCGTACTTTTCGAAGATGGCAAACGATACAAAGAGAGTCAAAAAGAGAATGGCGGCATAAAAGAATCGCTGAACGGAGAGCATAACAACTATATGTTTTCGGCACGTGCCGTGATAGACCGCTATAAAAAGCATGATATGCCTTTCGGCTGGTTACTACCTAATGATGGCTATGGTGCTGGTTATGGACAGACAGAAACCATTGATGGCAATATCCAAAACTTAAAGTCGTTAGCTGACTATGCACAACAAAATGGTGTGGAGATTGGCCTTTGGACACAGTCGGACCTACACCCAAAACCCGAAGTTTCGGCACTCTTACAGCGTGATATCGTGAAAGAGGTGAAAGAGGCTGGTGTGCGTGTACTTAAAACCGACGTAGCGTGGGTGGGTGCTGGTTACTCTTTTGGATTGAATGGTATTACCGATGTTGCTAACATAATGACCTATTATGGTAACAATGCACGTCCGTTTATTATCTCATTGGATGGATGGGCAGGAAGTCAACGTTATGCTGGAATCTGGTCGGGAGATCAAACAGGTGGTGTTTGGGAGTATATCCGATTCCACATTCCAACCTATATCGGTTCGGGACTATCGGGTCAGCCTAATATCTGTTCTGATACAGATGGTATCTTCGGTGGTAAGAATATGAATGTAAACATACGCGACTTTCAATGGAAAACATACTCTCCAATGGAGTTAAATATGGATGGTTGGGGATCGAATGCAAAATATCCGCACGCATTGGGTGAACCTGCAACATCAATCAACCGTTGGTACTTGAAACTTAAATCGGAGCTAATGCCATACGCTTACAGTATTGCTAAAGAGTCTGTAGATGGTATGCCGATGATTAGAGCGATGTTTTTAGAGTATCCAAACAGCTATACCAATGGAAAAGCGACACAGTACCAGTACCTTTACGGTCCGAACCTTTTAATTGCTCCAATCTACCAAGAAACCAATGTCGATGCAGCAGGTAATGATATGCGTAACGGCATCTATCTTCCAAAAGGAACATGGATTGATTACTTTACAGGAGAGAAATACGATGGTGAATGTGTAATCAACAACTTTGACACACCTATATGGAAACTTCCTGTATTTGTAAAGAATGGCGCAATCATTCCACTGACAAATCCAAACAACAATGTTGCGGAAATAGATAATACGAACCGTATTTATGAAATATATCCTTTCGGAAGCAGCTCGTTTACTGAGTACGACGATGATGGAGTAACAGAGGCATACCGCTTGGGTGCAGGTGTAACTACGCGAATTGAATCGAACGTAGATGATAAGAATAATGTAACCATCAGCATAGATCCAACAGCAGGAACATTTAACGGTTTTGTAAAAGAGAAATCTACTGAGCTTAGAATAAACGTAACCGCTATGCCTAAAAAGATTACGGCAACGGTAGGGAAGAAGAAGCAACGTCTGCAACAAGCCAACTCAATGGAGCAATTTAATGCAGGCACAAACGTATATTATTACGATGCAGCACCGAACTTAAATCGTTTTGCAACCAAAGATAGCGAATTTGAGGATGTAGTAATTACAAAAACGCCGCAGTTACTTATCAAACTTGCACCAACGGATATTACCGCCAATGCAACCAATGTTACGATTAAAGGGTTTGAATTTAATCCGATCAACAAGCAAAAGGTAACTACGGGTACACTCTCTATTCCTACACAAGGGCAAGTAACCAAAAACAATATCGAAGCATACACCCTGAACCCTACATGGAACAAAGTAGAGAAGGCAGACTTCTACGAGATTGAATTCAACAATATGCTCTACACTACGATCAAGGGAACTGAGTTATTGTTCGAAGATCTTACAGCAGAGACTGATTACGATTTTAAACTTCGTGCAGTAAATAAAGATGGATATTCGGACTGGGCACAATTTGCAGCCAAAACAAAATCGAATCCTTTAGAGTTTGCCATCAGAGGTGTTGAAGCTAAAATAACAGCATTAGACCAATCAGGCTCTGAAATAGCTAAACTCTTCGACTTTGACGAAAGCAATATGTGGCATACGAAGTGGGGAACAAATTCTGTTCCGTTTGATGTTATCATCGACCTAAACACGATCAACCAACTAGATAAGTTCCATTATATTCCACGTAAAGGAAATGGCACACTATTAGCAGGTACAGTGTATTACAGCAATGATAAAGAAACTTGGACTAAAGTAGATACATTCAACTGGAAAAACAGCAACGATGTTAAAGTGTTCGACTTCAAAGAGCAACCAACTACGCGCTACATAAAATTAGCCGTAACCAATGCTGCTGGCGGATTTGGATCAGGTAAAGAGATGTATATCTTTAAAGTTCCTAACACAGAAAGCTACCTTCCAGGAGATATCAACAACGACCGTCTGTTAGATGTAAATGATTTAACATCATACACCAACTATACAGGTCTGCGCAAAGGTGATGCCGACTTTGAGGGTTATATCAGCAACGGAGATATCAACAAGAACAATTTGATTGATGCTTACGATATCTCAGTACTTACCACGCAATTAAAAGGGGGTGTAACTGCTAAAGATACACTTATCAATGTAGCTGGTAAGCTTGAACTAAGCAGTGCAAAGCAAAGCTATAAGAAAGGTGAACTGATTGAGATCACTGTTAAAGGAACAGATCTTGCAGCAGTTAATGCATTGAGTTTCGCCCTTCCTTACGATCCAAAGAGCTATGCATACGAAGGCGTTCAAGTTGTAAACATGAAAGAAATGGAAAATCTAACCTACGACAGACTGCACACCAATGGTGTTAAATCTTTGTATCCTACATTTGTCAATATTGGCGAAAAGGAGCTACTCGAAGGTACACAAACACTGTTTGTACTGAAGTTTAAAGCGAAAAAAGATCTAACACTTAACTTAGAATTAAAAGATGGACTCTTGATTAATCAAGAGCTGAACACTTGTAAGTTCTAAATCTTAGTGATACC
>CAMQTD010000183.1 GCA_947036995.1 uncultured Parabacteroides sp. | reverse complement strand
AGTTACAACCTTACTGCATTATGGCTATTATTGGGGATTGATACGCATATTCAAAACACCGATCTTTGCAGTGTTAATTTTTTGTTGTTTAAAAAAGTATGACTAATAGTTTTAATTTTGCCAGGATCTTACCTTAAAGCCATTAGGTAAGATCCTTTTTTTATTTCATTTATTTATTGATCTGAAACCCCATACAAGCATACTCCCTCTTCAAAGCACACCCACCCTTTATTTTGCGCATAGCACAACTACAAAGATGTATATTTATATAAAAAAAACCTATCTTTGTAGTTATAGTATCTAAAATAGTTAATATGAAACAGTCAATCATAAACAGTAGCGAAGTTATAAAAGCGTTTGTTGTGAAATTATTTTGTAAAGAATCTAAACTCTCAGCGCAAGAGATTGAGCCTCATATTGTGGAAATCAACAAGCTTTCGAAGCTTACAGAAAGTGAGTTAATTGCTTTTATTGAGGAGCTTAAAGAACTACCTAAACAACGAGAAGATCAATTAAGAACACGCATTAATGCACTGCAATATCTTCCAAAACAGACAAAAAAAGAGTTGGTCGCTTTTGTAGAACACATCAAATACTTTCCAGAGCAGACAGCGCATGAGTTAAGCGCATGTATCGAACATACACGCTATCTCCCTTTACGCATGAAAGAGTTATGTGATTCTGTTGTTCAGCGACTCGAACAACTTCCATTACATACACTAAAACAGGCTGATACACTCATTGAAGAGATCAATAGCCTAACCCTATCAATACCAATTAAGAATGCGTTAGTTTCTTATGTGAAAGGATTTACACAGATTGAAAATCAAAATTTTATAAAGAAGATTAAGCATCTTGAAAAAGAGTCGCAAGAGCAATTAATTGTACTTGTTGATCTCATTGAGACGCATGTTTCAGGTTGTGCGATGATTATTCTTTTCGGTAGTTATGCAAAAAGAAAAGCAGTTATCTTTGACAAACGTTACGAAGATGATGGATTGCACACCACCTACCAAAGCGACTTTGACATTATGATTGTGCTTCCAAGAGCTGCATCAGAATCTAAAATGTACGGCATAGAAAGACGACTGAAAGGCATTGTAACAAGTAAATATAACAATCATTTTCTGCGACAACTACATGCACCACCTCAATTTATTGTAGAAGCAGCTGGTAGCCTTGTTAAGAATTTGAAACAAAAGAATCCATTTTTCACTGATATTATCACCGAAGGGATTATTCTTTTTGATAATGGCGAAGTAGTGTTACCAGAAGCTCAAGAACTCACGTTTGCAGAGAAAAAAAGGCTTGCTGAAGAACGATTTGATAAATATATTAAATTTGCAGATGGCTGCTTAACCGCTGCATACACACTTTTAGAGAACGAACTGCACAACAATTCTGCCTTTAACCTGCACCAAGCAGCCGAAACTTACTATCGCGCGATAGGTCTTGTTTATGACAATTACAGCCCTAAACTACACGATTTAGAAATATTTACTGAAAAAACAAAGAAGTATTCAAGAGATCTAGCAATGATATTCCCAAAAGATACTGAATCTAATAAAAATACGTTCGAACTGTTATGCGATGCCTACATTGGGGCAAGATACAGTCTAAGTTATACAGTAACAAAAGAAGAACTTGAATATATGATAGAGCGCATCGAAATACTCAAAACTACTTCCCATAAAATATGCAAAGAACGAATAGCCTATTACGACAGTATGATGTAAAATCGTTCCGTTCAGAATAAAAGCCCAAAAATCCGCAATGTTTCTACTCAAAAACCGCGATGTTTGAGCGTAAAAAGTGCGAACTTTATGGGCTGAAACATTGCGGGAGATGGATAAAAAGTATGCGGTTTTTTTAGTGCGAAAACAGGCAATTGCTTTGAAATAAATAGACGGTGGATTTTTCGTAACAGACAGTAGGTTTCGGAGGACCAGACAGGTGTGTATTAGTAGAAAGCCAACGTCTATTTCTACCATGCTCTGCATACGCATCGCGATTTAAACTCAAAACATTGCGAAGCACATATTGCATCACACTGTTTTATTTCGTACTTTTGCACGCTGAAAACAAATAATAGATAACGCAAAACAAACAAATGAACTACAATAAGCCTGAAGACTTAGTAGACTTACTTATTTCTGCTGCGAAGCATAAAGTCAAAACTCCATTATTCAACACTTTTATCTTAGCAATTTTAGCCGGTGCATTTATTTCGTTCGGAGCTGCCGCCAGTTGTGCTGCATCGTATGGGATTAAATCGATGGGACTTGCTAAATTAGTTTCGGGCGTGGTGTTTCCGGTCGGACTTATTATCATTGTGCTTACCGGATCGCATCTATTTACAAGTAGCTGCATGAATATTACTGCATGCTGGGCTAAAAAGGTTACGTGGCGTGCCATGTTGAAAAATATTTGCATCGTATATGGAGGTAACTTTATTGGTGCTGCGTTGGTGGCATTGGCTATTTACCACTCGGGCGAACTTAACTATTCTGATGGTGCATTGGGTGGATATACCATCAAAGTGGCAGTGCAGAAGTTAACACTTAGCTATCCTACAGCAATCGTTTCGGGGATACTGTGTAATATTTTGGTCTGTATGGCGGTTATTCTCTCTTTTGCTGCAAGAGATATTGTGAGTAAGGTTGTGGCTATCTTTTGCCCAATCTTTGTATTTATCATCTCAGGTTTTGAGCACTGTGTAGCCAATATGTTCTACATTCCAGCCGGAATCTTGGCAAGTATGAATAGCAAATATGCGGCATATGCGATGGATCATTATCACCTTACGGCAGAACAGATCGGTACGCTGGGTATATCCAATATGTTATGCCTCAATATTCTGCCTGTAACGATTGGCAATATTATTGGTGGCGCATTTATTCTTAGTGGGATGCTTTATGTAGCGTATAAAAAAGTGGCTTAAGTATAAAACAACGAAAGTTCTGTTTATTAGAATATGTACACAGATCTGTTACCGTAGCTATCATAACGTAAAAAAAACAATGGTGAATTCTAAGATAAAAACAAGCAACTATTTACTTGTTTTTATCTTAGAATTCACCATTGTTTAATGTTCAACTTATCCATTAAATGGATTGTCTACTTATTTCTTGTAACCACATTTAGGGCATACACCTGATTCGTCTAATGAAATACCGCAAAGAGGACATCTTTCAATTACTTTATTAGGCTGAAACTCTGCCGAAGCAATGTTAACACCACTTGTAAATGTAATTTTTGCAATATTCAATTTGTCTTTAAGGAGTGCATAAACGATTTTAATCATTCCCTCAATTGTCATCGTCTCTTTTGTTACAACAAGACGTGAATCTGGATATGCTGTTGCAAGCTCTGTTTCGAATGCGATGCCTTTCATCTTATTTTGAGGATGACCATCTTTAATTCCTTGTGCTTCGTAAACAGATAAAATTGCTGGCAAAAGTGGATCGTCTGCTCTAAGGATTAGTGAGTGGTCGAAGTTTTTCAACACATCCCAAGCGACCTTTTGGATTTCATTACATGGATAAACCATGTTTACGCCCTCGTTAACACTATCTTCGACCTCGATAGTTAATATACCTGTATGTCCATGAAGGTATTGAGCTTCACCTTGAAAACCGAAAAATCTGTGTGCATACTGCAAATCAAATGTTGTAATACTTCTCATAACTGTTGTTTTTTTTATTGTTTATATTAAGTAATCTAGTTATTTATTTTTGTTTCTTTTATTCTTGTCTCATTGAAGTCATTATCTGAATTGATATTTTATCAACCTGCTCTTTTACTCCAATTTTCTCCAAAACTCTTTGTCTAATTAGCTGCGTCAATTCGGGATCGTCTATATCTATTAGTTCTTGATTCGAAGTGACAATATGATGATGCTCATGCGTATTGATATCATAATATGTTCTGCCATTCGGGTGATTCACCTTCCCCAAAAGATTATTGTCACAAAAGGAGTTTAGAATCCGATATATAGTTGAAACCGTAATTTCAGGATTCTCGTGCTGCGCTTTTATAATAATCTCTTCAATAGATGCGTGAGCAAGTTTTTCAATTATCTCGTATACTTGTTTTCGCTGTGGGGTTACCTTCAGTCCCACGTTCCTCATTTTATCAGTTGTACTCATCGTTGTTATTCTTTTACACTGCAAAGTAAATGATAATAATTCGCATTTGCAAATTATTATCACGATATTTTCAATTATAAAGTTTCTATATTAATTTAGAGACTAAAATAATAATAAATACAATGCGAATGAAGCTAAGCTGTTATTGTATATTTT
>CAMQTD010000182.1 GCA_947036995.1 uncultured Parabacteroides sp. | reverse complement strand
ACTGGTTTCTCAACCGTTGTCATTCCAATATACGAAAATACCATCGTTTTAGCACTTGCTGGTACTGATAATTCGAAATTACCATCAAAATCTGTTACTGTTCCTGTTGTAGTTCCTTTAACTACTACAGATGCTCCGATAATCGGCTCACCATCTTCGGCAAAAATAACTGTTCCAGTTATCTGCTTCGACTGAGCTACCGCCATACTTACACCTAACACAAGGCTGAGTAGGACAAAAGTCAACTTTTTCATAGACACTTTTTTAATGTTTAACTTATTTAATTCTAATATTTAGCTGTTTTATATTGGATATTCGATTGCATATCCAATACTTATAGGTTACAAAAGTAGTAAAAAATATATCATTCTAATATCAAACCGTTACTTTTCGTAATAAAAATCTTCTTTTTTCTCATTTGTAAGGTAATTTACATAGAAACTGAATTAAATTAAAATATTTATAGTGTTTAAGAGCATATGCATAATCGCATATATATACATTGATGTGAATATTATTGTATTCTTTATTCATAAAAATAAACGTATCTAGGTGTAGAGTTAACGAATATATGTGAATGATAAGGCTGAATTGATAGAGGCAGTCTATATATAAGTATCCTATAAATTCAATAGTGTTGCGTTATTAGATTTATTTCATGCAGAAAGTAGACGTCATCTGAGATTTTATTTTTATATTTGTTACAACAACTAAGTAAAATTCATATGAAATATATTGGAGCACACGTTAGTGCATCGGGAGGTGTTGAAAATGCACCGTTAAATGCACATGCTATTGGAGCTAAAGCTTTTGCTTTCTTTACAAAGAATCAGAGACAGTGGAAATCTGTTCCTTTAACAGCAAAAAGTATCGACCTATTCAAACAGTACTGCGAAGAGTACAATTATGCCCCTAGTCAAATTCTACCGCACGATAGTTATTTAATTAACTTAGGGCATCCTGAAGAAGAGCCGTTATTAAAATCTCGCGATGCATTCTTAGACGAAATCAAACGTTGTGAGCAGTTAGGACTCGATCGTCTTAATTTTCACCCAGGGAGTTCACTTAAAGCAATTAGCGAAGAGGAGTGTTTAACACGTATTGCCGAATCTATCAATATTACACTCGATCAAACAACAGGTGTTACAGCTGTTATTGAGAATACAGCTGGTCAAGGATCTAACCTCGGATATACGTTCGAGCATCTAGCCTACATCATCGAGAAAGTAGAAGATAAATCACGTATTGGTGTTTGTCTGGATACAGCACATACATTAGCATCTGGTTACGACATTACAACACCTGAAGCATATGAAGCTACATTCAACACATTTGAACGTGTCGTTGGATTTAAATATTTAAGAGGAATGCATATAAACGACTCGAAAAAGGCACTCGGTTCACGTGTAGACAGACATGATAGCCTTGGAAAAGGATTTGTCGGATTAACACCTTTCAATCTATTAATGAAAGATGCTCGTTTTGATGATATCCCTTTAATATTAGAAACTCCAGACGAAACGATCTGGGCAGAAGAGATTAAATACTTATACTCATTGTAAAAAGTCATAAAACAGATCGTTCTCTCTAAATAAGGATACCTCATAATACAGATTAAACAATCTCTATTATGAGGTATCCTTATTTTATAGATAACACAGCGCGTTGTAAAAACAGACACGTATATATATAACGCAAAAAAAGTTTGAAATCTTACGACCTCAAACCTCCTCGTTTTCGAAATTGGACTGTTTCACAACACCCAATCAATTTCTTGTTAACCTTAAATCTAATACCATGAAAAACACAGTGCAAATATAGGCATATTATGTTATACAGCATTGCTTTCGAACATAAATCTGCCTATATTTTGCATTTATTAGTAAAAAAGGCGGTTATTCTTCTATTATTGCCACTTCTGTAATCATTAAATTACCTCCTTTAGCAACATTAGCCTTAAAGTTTAAGACTCCATCATTTGAATCCTCTCGCATAATATGAAGTTTTACCCACTGTTTAGCCGATTTATCTGCATTTAAACGATAGTTTCGCCCTTCAAATGCAATATTACCACTTCTATTTTGTTTATTCGAATCACTAAAACAAACATACAACGAACCAATAATACCCTGTGGACATTTAATTGCAAGATCAATCTGCTTACCGTGCCAAGCTGTGCCGGCATCATCTTTCCATGTTCCATCACTTGTTAACTTGTAGCTATAACCTCGTTTGGTAGTAGCACGGTCCGAAGTCGAAAGCCATTCCTCACTAGCTGAATCCTTTTTGTGATTAGCTGCACAAGCAATATACAGCGAAGCATTTGCAAAAGCAATTGGTGCAACACTAGGCAGTGGTTCTATATAAGAGAACATCTGTTGTAAACGCGATACAGGTAACGTGTAAGTAGGTGCAAAAGCTGTTGATTCCATATAATTAAATATACTCTGCTTTAAATGTTGTGCAGGTAAATTCAATGTATCACTCAAATCAAAACCACAAACAAGCAATTTACCTGCTCCTACTTTCAGTTCAAATATTGAAGCTAATTTATTATTTCGATGAAAGTCGTCCACTGGTTGTGCCATTGGTTTGTAACTCGCTGGAAACTCATTTATATAGAAAGCGCGTGCCCCTTTATAAACCGATTGCCATTGCCAATCGCTATGCGACTGTGTTGGGAAAGATTTGAACACAGGGTGTTTATCTTGCAAATGCATACCGATGGTATTTTTACCTTGTCCAGGGAAAAAGGTAAGCGACCAGTAAAGCGGATAAAAACTTAATACATCTGCTGTAACTTCCGTTCCCAACTTAGAAGCATCAAGCAGAACTGATCCACCCGAAGCAAGTGTTTCCAACGCTGATTTATCTAGACGATCTACACATTGTATCCTGTTTGAAGTTGATTCAACAGGTGGATATACCCAGATATTCCATCTATTTAGTTGGGTATGGTTACTCAAACCAACCTCTACAGTTAATTGCTGTGGAGTCGTAATTGCTTTAAAGCTACTATTGAATCGGTCAAGTAAAGTAGATGT
This sequence comes from uncultured Parabacteroides sp., assembly GCA_947036995.1. Classification (GTDB taxonomy): domain Bacteria; phylum Bacteroidota; class Bacteroidia; order Bacteroidales; family Tannerellaceae; genus CAMQTD01. The sequence goes on along the minus strand of CAMQTD010000182.1, from coordinate 1,273 downwards.
TCCTACCGCATAGGTTGCCGATTTGATTGTTCCGCTATCAAGTACACGGTTATTGCTATCTTTAATTCTCCAATACAATGCATCCGTTAAAGGTGCATTTCCATAATGTGCTAACTGTATTTGTGCATTGAAAGGCTCTTGCGTGCTCCATACAAATTTAGGGATACGAAGCAGTGGCACGGTAGAATCGTGATGCATACGGAAAGCTTCGGGTGTAGTAATTTTCTTACTATCATAAAAAACATCGAGCCAACCGATCAATGCTTCACCCTGCCCTTGATAATCTTGCATACTGAGGAGCTGAATACCTGCACAAGAGGGTGTACGCAAAAATGATTCGATCTCATACTTATATAAGAGTTGATTCAATGCCCCCGAAGCAGATACAAAATCATTGTTTTGTGATTCAATCTTATTTTTACGCGCTTGTAATCTAAACCCTTCGAAGTTACGTGCTTTCAATACACCTTTGTATTTATCAATCTCGCTCCAACGCGGATATACAGGCCACTGACCAATCTCGTGTGCAATTACAGGAATAGGAGACTTTGCATAAACAGCTTCAAAATCCCAATCGGTAGAAGCGCCACCCTTCAATCCACGTGTAGATCCAATCTGATCCAAATGGTGTGTCACCATATATTGATCCGTTAGCATCATTTTACGTGCAGATGAGCATGCATACAAACGGCGATTATCTGCTGCTTGCAACGGTTTCATCCACGACTCCATCACATCAAAATCAGAATTACCCAACTCGTTTCCGATACATTGCATAATAAAAGAGGGATGATTACCATAAGCTGCAAGCATACGTTTAAGCTCTTGTTGTACAAATTTATCTGCTGATGGATTTTTACCTAAGCCTTCGGGGCTACCTTTTGTAATCATATCCTTACGATCTGGAGGGGTATTCGTCATCCACCAATCAATCCAAATAGTTTCTGCTTGAATATAAATACCGATACGATTGGCTGCAACAAAAGCTGCTTCGGGCGGACACCAAGAGTGAAAACGAACATGATTTAGTCCGTATGCTTTGTAGGTCTTAAATATTCTCTCCCAATCAGCTACATCACAAGAGGGGTAACCTGTTAACGGAAAATGGACACAATCGAGGTTGCCACGTAAAAAGACTGGTTGTCCGTTCACTAATAGTTTCGACCGTGTGGTGGTGATGGTTCTAAATCCGAATTCAATATTTTGCTCATCAAGTGTTTTCCTCCGTGATAAAAGCGCTACTGAAAAAATATAAAGATTTGGATTTACATCA
>CAMQTD010000181.1 GCA_947036995.1 uncultured Parabacteroides sp. | reverse complement strand
CGTGCCGTATAATTTCCTGTATCCATATAGCGAGTTGCATTTTCTACTACCACAATGGCATCATCTACCACAATGGCAATGGCAAGAATTAACCCAAAAAGAGTCAAGGTATTGATAGAAAAACCCAACCCATTCATTACTGCCAATGTACCAATCAGCGATACAGGTATTGTAATGCAGGGGATAATCACGGCTTTAAAGTTTTGCAAAAACAGCAGAATAACCAATACAACCAAAAGCGTTGTGATTACAAAAGTATTCAATACATCTTTGATCGAAGCATTCACAACATCAGTCGTATTGAGTGTAACCTCGTACTGAACACCTGCTGGTAGATACTGCTCCAACTTACCCATCTCTTTCAGCACTGCATCAGAGACATCTAACGAATTAGAGCCTGGTAACTGATAAATCGCAATGGCTGCCGAAGGACTATCAACACGTTTAGATACTACACTATAAGAGGCTGCACCCTGTTCAATACGTGCTACATCTCTCAATCGGAGTAGCTTCCCATCTGTTCCTGCACGCAGGATGATTGCGCCAAACTCTTCAGGTGTACTTAGCTGTCCCTTAACATTCAGCGTATATTGGTAAGGAGTATATCCTTCGCCTAGATCTTGTCCTACATAGCCTGCCGAAACTTCCATATTCTGGCTTTCGATAGCAGCATACACCTGTTCGGGTGTTATCCCTCGCACACGCATTATCTCTGGATTGAGCCAAATACGCATGCTGTAATTTCCCGCGCCTAACACCTGTACAGAGCCAATACCTGGTAAGCGTGTTAATTGATTAGCTAGATTCAATTCGGCATAGTTTGCCAAATAAAGCCCATCATACATACTACTATCACTTGTTAATGTTAACAACATAACGATGTTGGTAGACTGTTTCTGTGTTGTAATACCCTGTTCGATTACAGCCTGAGGCAAACTATTCTGTGCCACACTCACCCTATTTTGAACCATTACGGTAGCCATATCAATATCTGTTCCAACGGCAAAAGTAACAGTTAAGGTATATGCTCCTGTACTGGAGCAGTTCGAACTCATATATAACATCCCCTCTACACCATTCACTTGTTGTTCGATGGGGATACCAACTGTTTGCGCCACTGTTTGTGCACTAGCCCCTGGATATACTGCCGTTACTTGTACGGTAGGAGGGGTAATATCTGGATATTGAGCAATGGGCAATAAATTTAACGAAACCACTCCTGCCACGATAATAAGCAGCGCTAATACCGTGGAGAAGATGGGGCGATTGATAAAAAACTTCGAAATCATAACGGTATCATTTTAGTGCATCGGTTTAATCTTCATTCCATCTCTAACTTTCAATAAAGCAGTTGTTACATAGCGCTCTGTTGGCGAAATACCTTGTTGTACTTGCCGCAACGAATCATTTATCAGTTGCCCTAAAACGATTGGGCGATACTTTACGATATTCGAATCATTTACTACATACATGAATTTCCCCAACTGGTCTGTTCCTATTGAAGCTTCGCGTACAAGCACAGCTTCTTTTAAATCGTGATATGGAAGCGTAATTGTTACATACATCCCTGTTTTAAGCATCCGTTTAGGATTCTTGATATCTGCCCTCAAACTAAGTGTTCCCGTAGCAACATCAACGTTAGGCGAACTATAATTAAGCAACCCTGGATAAGAGATCTTTCCTGTTTCTCCAACTTGGATCGAAATAGGAGTAGACTTTTGAATAGAACGCATCATCTTAGCGTATTGCTTATTTTCTACATTGAAATAGGCAAACATCATTTCGTCTTTGTACAAGGTGGCTAGTGTGGTCGAGGCACCTGCTGCACCCACATAATTGCCCACATCAAACTGGTTACGATCTATCGTTCCATCAAAAGGGGCTCTAACGTAGCAATAACTCAGGTTTGTTTTTGCTACACTGATAGCTGCTTGCGCTGTATTTACATCTGCCTCTGCCTCACTTACATTTGTTTCGGTTTGTATTACCTGAATTTCACTCACAGCGTTACTCTTTGCTGCTTCGCGCATACGATTCAAGTGGCTGCGCTGATAGGTCAATTGTGCGGTCGCTGTTTTTAATGCTGCTTTGGCTTTCTTCAGGTTATCTCTGTAAAGCGTAGGTTCGATCACGAAAAGCAAAGTGCCTTTTTTGACCAAACTACCTGGTTTAAACAATACTTTCTGCAATACACCAGGTACACGAGCTACTAAATTTACGGTTTGTTCTGCTGTTAAATATCCTGGGTACTGTTTAGTTAATACCAGATCTTGCACAAGTGGACGACTTACCTGAATCTCCATTATCGGCATTGCTGCCTGTTTTGGCTTATTCGTACAAGATAAAAAGAAGCATAGGTACAGCAAGGTAACTGTACCTATAAACGTATATTTAGACAATTTATTCATCATAATAAGCAGTATATTTTGTTATATTATTTTCAGTTCAACGATTTAATCTATTCGACCATCCACCCACCTCCGAGCGATTGATAGAGCTGTATCAAAGCCAAAAGCGAACCCCCTTCTGCTTGCACAAGGCTATCTTCGTAAGTTAATAGCGAGCGCTGCGCATCCAGTACATTTTGGAAAGGAGCAAGCCCTTGTTTATATAGTTCTAACGAGAGTGTAAAGGTCTCTTTCCCTTGATTAACAACCTCTTTCATAAAAAGCTGTTGTTTCACCCGGTTTCGGTATTGATTCATTGCATTGTCTACCTCTTGCACTGCATTCAAAATGGTTTGATTGAATTGCGCTACCGATACGTCCAACAGTGCTTTAGCCTGTCGGGTTGCATTGATGCGCTTTGTTCCTTGAAACAGATCCCAACGCATAGTTGGTGCAATCTCGTAGGTTAAACTATTTTTGTTGAACAGTTCAGCTGTTTTTTGTGCAGCAAAACCAACCGAGCTATTGAGGTAAAAGGTAGGCCACCAATCAGCCTTCGAAGCACCTACGGTAGCCGCACTTGCAGCTACTTGCCGTTCGGCAGCACGCACATCCGGACGCCTACGCAACAGGTTTGCTGGAATACCTACACCCACCAATTCGATGTACTGAGGCAAAGGATGTGTTGGGGTTAACCGATCCGCTACATCTTGAGGATAAAGCCCCATCAATACACCCAATGCATTGATATATTGTATAATGCCCGATTCTATTTGAGGGATCGAAGCCTTTGTACTAAAGTAAACCGATTTTGCTTGTGCCACATCTAACTTCGAAACCAATCCCGTTTTATAACGTACTTCGGTCATCTCAACAACTTCAGCTTGCGAGGCAAGGTTACGTAATACAACCACTTTCTCTTGCTGCAACTGTCTTAAATTCATATACCCCGAAGCTAATTGCGCACAAAGCGAAACCATCACGGCATTGTATGTCTCTTTTGAAGCTGCATAAAGTTCTTTCTGTGCCTTCACACGGTTGCGTATCCCCCCAAAAACATCAATTTCCCAACTGCTTGCGAGTGTACCCGAAATAAAATGTTCGCGGCTTTGTGGTAGCGAAGTGGTGTTTCCACTAGATTGTTCTTTATTCCACCCTGCATTTAACCCCAGTGTTGGGTAATAAGCCCCTTTGGCTGCCCTAAAATTTGTTTGGGCAACCTCTACCCGATAGGCAGCCAGCTCTAACGTGTAATTTTGATCAATAGCCACTTGAATTAAAGAGTCTAAAAGTGGATCTTGAAATAGTTTCCACCAATTATCATCAACAGGCAATGTTTGCTGAAAAGTAGGATCAGCTACTACCTGCCCCCATGTTTGTGGCAGCTGTTTGTTTAAATAGCGACTCCCTGCTGGCTGCTGTGCATGTAACCCAAGTGGGATAAACAGCGCAAGTAGCCGCAAACTTTTACCTAAAATATTCATCATTATGCTGTGTTGGTGTAGTAATATAACAAGAGGATTCTCTGATTTGTTGGAATTTCAAAAAACAATTTATACAACTGAGGGTTTTATATGCTAAAGCCTATGTTATGAAAATCAAAGAATTGACAATCGACTCCTTTCAACAAAAAGTAGCAAACCTGAATAACGACCCTTCCATCTGGGATTATTTTGGCGATAAACCGTGTATCGTTGTATTCTACACCGATTGGTGTTCGCCCTGTAAATCGTTAATTAGCAGACTCTCGGAGATTGCTGAAACATACGACGATCTATTTTATATCTATAAGGTAAACATTGCAAAAGAAAAACGTATTGCTGCTAATTTGAATATCCGAACAGTGCCATCGCTGCTCTACTGTCCGATGAATCAAGAGCCACAAACAGCTTTTGGACTTGTGCCTAGAGCAAAAATAGTTGAAATAATTGAGGATGTATTATT
>CAMQTD010000180.1 GCA_947036995.1 uncultured Parabacteroides sp. | reverse complement strand
AATGGACGCACCGTTACATTCTTAAACCAAATAAGTGCATCGCCATGTTTACCTTGCAGACCGATATATCCTTTAGTTGGAAGTTCGGCGAACGGAGTTGGTAACCAAGAAGGGATTTTACTTCCGTCTGGGTTTACTGTTCCTGAGGTCCATTTGCGCATATCCATTTGGGTAACCTTTTTGCCGTTTAGGATAACGGAGATGTACTGTCCGATACATCTGATACGCATATGATTCCATACACCTGGCTTTTTAACTACCTGCTGTTTTTTTGCTGGCAAGTGTCCGAAGATAGCACCACATTGCGCATATTTCTCGCCCTTACCCCACTTATCTGAGTGGTCGTCGGCAATTTGAATCTCTACAGAGTTCGGAATCCAGTTTGTAGTGTCGGTACAATAAACCACTACACCGCTATTTGTTCCTTCATCATTTTTAAACTCTAAGTCGAGTTCAAAGTTTTCGTATGGTATCTTTGTCCAGATAGATTCATCCTGTACTGCCCCTAATACGCCTTTGGTCTCACTCCAAATCTTAGGATTGTAATTGGCTTCAGATAGATTTTCTCCAAAAAGGGATGTCCATCCTATTTTACTTCCTACTTGAGCGGATACGCTCAATGAAATACAGCACAACACAAATAAGCAAGATGTAAATTTCTTCATAATTGTAATTTTTAAAGTATTATCAAAAGTTATGTGATTGTTTGAATGCACTGCCTAATTTATCGATAATATCTCCAGCAATCATACTCTCTTCGGAACGATATATTTTTGCCATATCACCTGCCAAACCATGCATATAAACCGCTGATACTGCTGCCGTTTCTGGTTCGTATCCTTGAGCTAATAGTCCTAATATTATACCTGTTAGTACATCGCCACTACCTGCTGTTGCCATACCTGGGTTACCTGTACTATTGAAATAGACATTTCCTTCGGCTGTACATACGGCTGTGTGAGCGCCTTTTAGTACGATAGTAATGCGGTGTTCTGCGGCAAAAGACTGTGCCTTTAGCAAACGTTCGAAGTCTGTATTACAAGAGCCTACCAAACGTTCGAACTCTTTCACATGCGGTGTAAGGATAGAGCGTTCGGGTATCTGAGCAATCAGTTCGAAGTTACTTGCCAAAAAGTTTATTGCATCTGCATCTATCACCAAAGGGCGTTTAGCGGTTTGAAGCAATCTTCCGAAAGCTGTTGCACTTTCGAGGTGTCTACCCAATCCTGGTCCTATGCCAATGGCAGAGTAACTTCCTATTTCGGGCAATACAGTAAAATACTCTTTATGTGGATCGAAACTCAACATCGCTTCGGGCAGACCGATTTGAAGTATCTGCTCGCCGCGTTGTGGTACGTGAACCGTTAGCAGTCCTAAGCCACTACGCATACTTGCTTCTGCAGCAAGTAGGGCAGAACCCATCTTTCCACGACTTCCGGCAATCAGTAAACCGTGTCCGTAAGTTCCTTTGTGTGCAAATTTATCTCTTTTGCTTAGTACTGAAATGATATCCATTTCGGTTACTAATGCGTATGGACAGGCTGTGGCATGTATCATATCCGAACTAAGTCCGACATCCAATACCTTCCACTCCCCTACATAAGGGTAATTCTCTTTTAGTAAGAAAGCTAGTTTAGGGAATTGGTATGTTAATGTTAGGTTTGCTCGCACAATGGCTTGCGGATTGTTGGTACGATTGTCTTCGCCAAACAGTCCTGAAGGGATATCAATTGATACAATCGTAGAATTTGAGCTATTCAGATAACTCACAACACCGGCATATCCACCTGCTAAAGGTGTTTCGAGTCCGCAACCAAAAAGCCCATCTATCACAACATCGCGTGCCGTTAATACAGGGGGTACAAAGTCTGCCGTTACTTCGGTAAACTCAACTTTGTCTACGTGCATAAGTTGTTGCTTATTCTTTTCGCAATCGTCAGAAAGATATCCTGTTGGATTGAAAAGAACAGTTTCTACACGGTATCCCTCTTCCAACAATAAATAGGCGATAGACAAGGCATCTGCCCCATTGTTTCCTTGACCTGCAAATACAACAACGCGTGTTTGTTTCGTATACCGACGTGTAAATTCTCTTACAAATAGTACGGCACCTCGATCTACTAAATCATGCGAACTAATTGGCTCGTGTATAATCGTATATTGTACAAAGTCTTTGACTTTGTGTGATGGGAAAATCTTTATCATAATATTCAATATTTATTACTTAAGACAAAGGTACATTATTCTTTTTAAGTAGCAAACTTTCTGTATCTTTGCTACCAATTAAACAAATCTGACTTAAAACACAACACTTAATTTAAAGATTTAGATATGAGAAAAATTGTAAGTTTACTCTCTTTTGCCTTGATTTTCATTTTTACTGCTTGCCAACACAAAGAGTTGCCAGCACTTGGGGATACGCAGGTTGCAGTTTTTACGAACGAACCGATTCGTTTCAATCCTAAAACAAATCCAGACGGATATAACATTGGTGCTGATAGTGTTATTCGCTTGGTAAACGGACGTATTATTATCAAGAAGATTACGCTTCCTGCCTACCAACGCAATGTATCGGTTACGGCAAATATTACGGTTGCTTCTAACGGTGATCGTTGGGATAAGTCGGGCTCTTGCTTTATCATCCCGAAGGCTTCTGCAATCAATCTATTGAGCATTGCTAAAGGGGAACAGAAGTTTCCTGCTGTAGATAGTACAAAGTATGAAAATATGCTTGGTATTGTAGGGGATGCAGCATACATACCAACGATTGAATTGATGCGTTTTATGACTCCGTTTGGTGTTGGGCATTACAGCAAAGAGGACGACCCACTTAGCAGCAAACGCAAACCTGTCTATATTGACGAGTGGGCTAAAGAGGTGAAATGGAGTCAAGATATTACCGATCTCTATTCGACATTAGAGAATGAGGCGTATGTAGGAATCTTTATCGACACATGGACACCCGAAGGGTATGTAGCATCGCTTTCGCTCGATGTTAAAGAGAGCACAATCACGTGCGACAAACTAAAGCAACAACATGTTGAGCCAATTATCAACACCGTATATTATATGGGACAAACCTACCCCGACATTTTCTCTCGCAGAGATGTTTCGGTAAAGGTAAACATCCCCGAAGGTGCTAAAAACATCCGCATGAAGTATATCGTTACCGGACACGGTGGACACAGTGGTGGTGATGAGTTTGTTGAGAAAGAGAATATCATCTCAATAGATAGTGCCGAAGTGTTACGCTTCACGCCTTGGAGAACCGATTGCGCTTCGTTCCGTCGCTTCAACCCTGGAACAGGTGTTTGGCTAAAGAAACGTTTGGCTGCACACATTACAGAAAATGGATATGCAGTAAAAGAGGTTGAAGAGCCTGTTGCATCTTCGGACTTCTCGCGTTCGAACTGGTGTCCTGGTAGTGATGTAGTGCCTGAAGTAGTTGCGCTACCTACACTTACAGCTGGCGAGCATACTGTTACATTCAGCATTCCAGAATCGCAACCAGTACATAAAAGCGAATTGAACCACTGGTTAGTCTCTGCTTATTTTGTTTGGGAACTATAAATTCAACATTGAATGACTCAAGATATTAAGATAATAGGTTTCGATGCCGACGATACGTTGTGGGCTAACGAAACCTATTTTCGTGAAAGCGAACAGGATTTTTATAACATGCTATCGGCATACATTGACAGCGAAACATTAGAGAAACGCTTGTACACAACCGAAATGCGCAATATGCCACTCTATGGCTATGGCGTAAAAGCGTTTACACTCTCGATGATCGAAACAGCGCTATCAGTAGGAAATATACCTTCGGAGCTAATCCAACAGGTGATAGAGTTAGGTAAAGCGCAGCTAAATCAGCCAGTAACATTGTTGCAGGGTGTAGCTAAAACGCTCGAAGCGTTGCACGGAAAGTTTAAATTAGTGGTAGTTACCAAAGGCGATCTACTAGATCAAGAGCGCAAACTCAACCTTTCGGGTGTGGCGCACTACTTCCATCACGTGGAGATTATGAGCGATAAGCAGCCCAAAGATTACGAAAAGCTATTGAAGCACCTCGACATCGAACCCAAAGCATTTTTGATGATTGGTAATTCGATTAAGTCGGACATCCTCCCTCCGCTCGCGCTGGGTTGCAGTGCTGCGTATGTCCCTTACGAAACTACGTGGTTGCACGAGGTAGCAACACTACCCGTAGATAATCCGAGGTGTTATGAGTTGGCTTCTATTGAGGAGGTGTTAAATTACTAATGCTTTTCTGTCTCTTCCTCCTCTTTCGCATTGTATTTTAGAAATCGTTCATCTGCTGATAACACAATTTCTCCTACAAC
>CAMQTD010000179.1 GCA_947036995.1 uncultured Parabacteroides sp. | reverse complement strand
CAGATGTAGCCAAGCGCAGAGCTGCACTTCATGCACCTGTGGCAGTAGCGGCTCCAGCCATGGCAATGCCTACAGAACCACAACTGCTTACGGTGGATGTGAATGGTCAAGCTTACCGTGTAACAGTTTCGTACGGCGATACAGCAAACACACCAGCAACTGCAACCGTTGCAGCCCCTGCTCAAGCAGCAATGAATACACCCTCTGGCGTTGGTAATGAATTAATCTCGCCCCTTGAAGGAAAATTCTTTTTAGTAAAGAATGCTTCTGACACGCCTCTTAAAGTAGGCGACCAAGTAAAAACAGGACAAGTATTATGCTATGTTGAAGCAATGAAAACATACAATGCTGTACGCTCAGAATGTGATGGTACAGTAATTGCAATCTGTGTAGCAGCAGGCGATACAGTAGCTGAAGATGATGTATTAATTATATTGAACTAATGAACGATATAGCAGCGAATTTATATGAAATGACGGCGTTCAGCAATATTATTGCTGACCCAACATTTCTAGTCATGTATGCTATTGCTTTTATACTTCTGTATTTAGGAATTAAAAAGCAATATGAACCATTACTCCTAGTGCCAATCGCATTTGGAGTGTTACTTGCCAACTTCCCCGGTGGAGGTATGGGAATTATTCAAGCAGACGAAGCAGGAATGGTTTCGTTTGTAAATACACACGGCGTAGATACAATGCGTAACATCTGGGAGATGCCACTGCATGAGATTGCACACGAATTGGGCTTGATGAACTTTGTGTATTACATGTTGATCAAAACAGGTTTCTTACCACCTATTATCTTTATGGGTGTGGGTGCACTGACAGACTTTGGTCCGATGTTGCGTAACTTGCGCTTGTCTATCTTTGGTGCTGCTGCACAGTTGGGTATCTTTACGGTATTGCTGGCAGCTATTGCGATCGGATTTACTCCGAAAGAGGCGGCTGCACTGGGTATTATTGGTGGTGCTGATGGTCCGACGGCTATTTTTACAACCATTAAATTGGCTCCTCACTTGTTAGGACCGATTGCGATTGCAGCTTATTCGTACATGGCGTTAGTACCCGTAATTGTTCCATTGGTAGTAAAGCTTTTTTGTTCAGAAAAAGAGTTGCGTATCAATATGAAAGAGCAAGAGAAGTTGTATCCTTCTAAAACTGTATTCAAGAATATGCAGGTGCTGAAAATCGTTTTCCCGATTGCAGTAACTACCGTTGTGGCACTATTTGTACCAAGCTCTGTGCCATTGATTGGCATGTTGATGTTCGGTAATTTAGTGAAGGAGATTGGTGCAAACACACTCAGACTACACGATGCAGCATCGAATAGTATTATGAATGCGGCAACCATATTTCTAGGCTTATCCGTAGGGGCAACAATGACAACAACAGCCTTTTTGAATTATACAACCATTGGTATTATAGTGGGTGGATTCTTGGCTTTTGCACTCTCTATAACAGGAGGTATATTCTTTGTTAAACTGTTTAATATGTTTAGCAAAAAGAAAATCAATCCACTCATTGGGGCTACGGGGCTAAGTGCTGTACCAATGGCATCGCGCGTGGCAAATGAGATTGCGCTTCAATATGATCCCAAAAACCATGTGTTGCAATATTGCATGGCAAGTAACATATCGGGCGTGATTGGTTCTGCTGTAGCAGCAGGAGTATTAATCTCATTTTTAGGATAAACACGCCTTATTTAATTAAAAAAATAAAATCCCAATTACACGATTTATATGTATAGATCGTGTAATTGGGATTTTTTATGTGTATTATAACAGTATAATTACCTCAAATTGAAGCAAATCATTAAAAACTTGAACGATTAATGATAAATAATTGATTTAACATGCTGTAATACAAAATTATTTGCGAAATTTGTATGTTATATGAATGTAATTATCCTTTCTAAATGACATTAAAAATATGAAGGACACTCTTGAAGCTAACTTACCTATCGAAGAAACAGGTAAATTAGAGAATACAATGAATGATGTAGTTTCTGTAGAAACTACCGTAAGTGAATCTGCTCCGGCGGATAACGTTGAAACAGCTAATACAGAAGTAGAAGCTGAAAGTACTGTTGCTAAAGTGGGCAGACTAACAAAAGAAGAAATTTTAAGTACCCTAACAGAATTGGTTGCTGCATCTGCAGAGTCTTCTCGTAGCGAAATAGATATGCTTAAACAAGCGTATTATAAAATTCGCCGTACAGAAGTAGAAGAGCTGAAAAAGAGCTTTCTAGCTGATGGTGGTGAAGAAGTTGATTTTGTTGCCCCAGAAGATGAGACAGACATTAAATTAAAAGAACTACTCGCTACATACAAAGAGATACGCACCAATGCTATTGCAGCAGGTGAGCGCCTCAAAGCAGAAAATTATACGGCTAAATTGGCATTGATTCAACGCATTAAAGCGCTAACAGAAAGCCAAGAAGATTTCAATAAGCTTTACAATGAATTTAAAGAGATTCAACAACAGTGGAAAGAGATCAAACTTGTTCCAGCAGAGCATGTAAATGATTTGTGGAAATCGTATCAAGTATACTCGGAGCAGTTCTATGATTTGATTAAAATCAACAATGAATTTCGTGACTACGATTTCAAGAAAAACTTGACAATTAAAACTTCTCTTTGTGAGACTGTTGAGAAATTAAATGATGAATCTGATGTTGTATCAGCATTCCACCAACTACAGAAGCTTCATTTGCAGTGGAGAGAGGTTGGTCCTGTTGCACGTGAAATACGTGAAGAGGTATGGGCTAGATTCAAAAATGCATCTACGCTTGTAAACAAAAAGCATCAAGCATATTTTGAAATGCTAAAAGCAAAAGAGCAACAGAACTTCGAAGATAAAACTGTTATTTGCGAAACAATAGAACAAATTGATTTCGACTCATTGAAAACATTCAAAGAGTGGGAAACTAAAAATGTTGTTATTGTAGACTTACAAAAACAATGGAAAACAATTGGCTATGCTCCTAAAAAAGCAAACGTACAGGTGTTTGAACGTTTTCGTGCAGCTTGCGATCTTTACTTCTTGAAAAAGAGCGACTTCTACAAGTCTATCAAAGAGGGTATGGATAAAAACCTAGAGCGCAAACGCGAACTTTGTGAGAAAGCAGAAGCACTAAAAGATAGCACCGATTGGAAAGAGGCTACAGATAAAATGATTGCACTACAAAAGGAGTGGAAAACATTAGGTTCTGTATCTCGTAAATATTCTGATTCTATCTGGAAACGCTTTATCACAGCTTGTGATTTCTTTTTTGAGCAAAAGGGTAAAACCGTTTCTTCTCAGAAATCTGTTGAGCACGAAAATCTAGCGAAAAAGAAGGCTTTAATCGCACAAGTTACTGCATTGAGTAGTACTGATTCTGCTGAAGAGGCTATCAGCTTGGTTAAAAATTTAACCACTGAATGGAACACAGTAGGGCACGTGCCATTTAAAGAAAAAGATAAGGTTTATAAAGAGTTTCATGGTGCAGTAGATGCATTATACGACCGCTTGAAAATAGATCGTTCGGAACGTAAGATGCAAAGCTTTAGATCAAATGTAGATGGTCTTTCGGAAGGTGGACACGGTAAAGGGAAGTTGCTTAATGAGCGCGACCGTTTATTCAGACTGCATGAGCGCTTAAAAGGCGAGCTTCAGACCTATGAGAATAACTTAGGTTTCTTATCTATCTCATCTAAAGGTGGTAATAGCTTCGTTAAGGAGATTAATCGCAAGATCGAAACGCTTAAAGAGGAAATTAAAATTACATTAGAGAAAGTTCAAACAATTGATGGTCATCTAAATTAATTAGATTCTCAACTATTTGAGTGCTAAATACAAAAGCGTGAAACTACAACTTAAAGAATATCTTTAGTTGTGGTTTCACGCTTTACTTTGTTTATAAATAATTCGAAAAGAGATTTCATACATCTATGGCTGCACTGCATTACCTTAACTTGGGGCACGAAAATGCTATCTTAACACAATCACCCTATTATCACGCTCCTGAGAATGTAAGGCGGATGATGGCGGACTTATCTTTTCTGCCTGCCTGGTATGGTGATGCTGCTGATAAGGTATTAGTCGATAAAGCGCTAGATGCTGAATTTATGCATACGATAGCACCCTACAACTCCATTCTAGCACAACCGATTGTATGCAATAGCGACGAACTATCCAAAAACAACTTAGTCGAACTGAATGCAGCTCCTTGGGGATTATCCCCACAGAGCATTCACTTTTTCAATACCCTTAAACAGAAACACAACTACCCTTTAATCGTGCCTACATGGCGTGCTGACTATTACTTATTGTGTAGTAGAAAAACTGCGGCTATATGTTTGGA
>CAMQTD010000178.1 GCA_947036995.1 uncultured Parabacteroides sp. | reverse complement strand
ATCTTAATCTCTACTTCGTCCGCCCATATACATCATAATATAATACATAAGCGTAGCAAGAGAACCGAGTGCTGCAACTACATATGTATATGCTGCTGATTTCAATGCATCTTGCGCTTTGTCGTGTGTTGCCACATTTGTTATACCTGCGTTACTTAACCAAGCGAGTGCACGTTGACTTGCATTGATCTCTACCGGAAGTGTTATAAAACTAAACAGCGTTGTTGCTGCAAAGAGTATAATTCCGATAAGAAGTAGCTGTGGGAATGTTTTGAAAAAGATCAAACCACCCAATATAACCCACTGTACCCACTGAGAAGCAAAGCTTACCATCGGAACCAATGCCGAACGCATCTTTAATGGTCCATAAGCTGTAGCATGCTGAACAGCGTGTCCACATTCGTGTGCTGCAACAGCAGCAGCTGCAATACTATTACTGTAATATACAGACTCACTCAAATTTACCGTTTGATTTGCTGGATTATAATGATCCGTCAAATGTCCTGGTGTAGAAATTACTTTTACATCATAAATTCCATTATCGTGAAGCATCTTTTCTGCCACATCCTTACCTGTCATTCCATTTGGAAGAGGTATTTTAGAATATTTCTCGAATTTATTTTTTAAATTTCTTGAAACAATCCAACTCAAAAGTGCAAATCCAATAAATATAACCCAATAACCCATAAGTTCTAAATATTTAAGTTTCTATATACTATACAAATAGCATGCCACTTTTAGTATATTATTCTGCGTAACGGATAATTGTTTGATCGCGGTCTGGTCCTACAGATACAATTTTAATTGGCACCTCTAGTTCAGCTTCAAGGAATGACACATATGCATTAAACTCCTCTGGGAATTCGTCTTCGCTCTGCATCTTTGTCATATCACATTTCCAACCTGGAAGTTCTGCGTAGATAGGCTCAATCGTATCATCTATTTCGTATGGAAATTCTGTAACTTCTTCGCCATTCATTTTATAGGCTACAGCACATTTGATGGTTTCGAATGTATCAAGTACATCACTCTTCATCATAATCAATTGCGTTACACCATTAATCATTACAGCATATTTCAGCGCAACAAGGTCAATCCATCCACAACGACGCTTACGGCCTGTTACAGAACCAAACTCATGACCAATTGTACACATAGCATCACCAACTTCGTCGAATAGTTCGGTCGGGAATGGACCACTACCTACACGTGTGCAATATGCTTTGAAGATACCAAATACATCGCCAATGCTACGAGGAGCAATACCAAGACCTGTACAAGCACCCGCACAAATTGTATTTGAAGAGGTTACAAATGGATAAGAACCAAAGTCGATATCAAGCATTGTACCTTGAGCACCTTCAGCCAAAACTGATTTACCCTCTTTTAGGTAGTTGTTGATAACATGTTCGCTATCGATAATATTAAATTGCTTCAAATATTCGATCCCTTGCATCCACTCTGCCTCGAGTGCTGTTAGATCGTATTCGAAATTTAAAGATTTCAGAATCGCTTCGTGTTTTGCTTTAGCAGCAGCATATTTTACATCGAAATTATGCAAGATGTCACCTACACGTACACCATTACGGCTTACTTTGTCGGTGTATGTTGGTCCGATACCTTTTCCTGTTGTTCCAATTTTACCAGCGCCTTTAGCTGCTTCGTAAGCTGCATCGAGCAAACGGTGTGTAGGTAAAATTAGGTGCGCCTTTTTAGATATGTGCAAACGTTTAGTTAGGTCGTGACCGCTTGCAGCCAATGCTTCTGCTTCTAATTTAAAGAGTAGAGGGTCTAATACTACACCATTTCCGATAATGTTTATATTTCCGCCTTGAAATATGCCCGAAGGGATAGAGCGAAGAACATACTTTTCACCATTAAACTCCAACGTGTGTCCGGCATTAGGTCCACCCTGAAAACGTGTTACTACCTCGTAGTTTGGTGTTAGCACGTCAACAATTTTTCCTTTACCTTCATCTCCCCACTGTAATCCTAATAAAACATCTACTGAATTCATCTTTATATTATAATAGACTGTTAATACTCTTTATTTATATTGCTTTTCAGCTGAAACTCATGTTAGCATTGCACGCTTACGTACAGGATTATTAAAATCCACCAAAAAGCTGACAAAGTGTACAAATACTTCGTCATTAAATAGACTTTTTGTCTCTTTTTATCCGTGCGAGCAAAGTTAACGTATTTATTACTAAACACAAAACAGTTAGCCGTAATAATCAAATTCAAATTTTAAATCGTCAAATATCTCCTGCTTTTCAGCAGAGTCACTTTGATTGAACGAAATTAGAGAGTCAAGCAATTGATTGGCTTGCTGTTGGCTATTCCTTCCATAACGCTTTAGTGCGAGTAGTGCTGCACGTCTTACACGGCTTGTTTCTGATTCTAAAGCGATGATTGCTTTGCTTATAAAGAGATTATATTGGTTTGCTGTCAATACAGTTCCTTGTGCATAAATTCGAGACAAAAGCAGGTATCCAACCGTTATGGTGTACGCTTCTTCACTTTCGATCCATTGGAGCGCAACGGTTGGAGCAAATGAGCAAGCATTTACCAACTTGGCACAATAGAGTTCGGCTATCTCTTGATGTTTGATGTCACGCGTCCACTGCTCCGCTTTTACAACCGTAAATTGTGCTGTAGGGTGTAGTAGAATTGCTAAAATCTTCAACTCTCTAACATCCTCTTTCCACAAGGCATCGGCAAGCTCCGCCGAAGGAGTAAACAGTTTCGCAATCTCTTGGATGCGAGGCAGGTTTACCCCAAAGTTAATCTTATATTTAATCCCTTGCTCACGCATCAAGGTAGAAACGATACCATCCATTGAGAGACGCAAACGCTTGCGAATCTCACGGATAGTTTCTGTTATGGGTTGCTGTTCCTCAATCATTATATGTTGGTAAAAATGAATAATCGCGACTGTATCGAAGCATCTGCTCGTTATACGTTTCAGTATAATCCATTACAACATCTGTAACCTCGCCTGCTTCGTTGCATATTTGCTGCATGATTGGATTGATAAATCCACGGTAAGGAGACAGATTAAGTGCTGCATAACGGGTTAGAATCTCTTCGTGCAACTTACGATCTACCTTTACAGCATATTGTTCAACTAATATTTTGCACGCCTTTAGGTCTCCTTCAGATTTGATGCGTTGCACTTCGGCTAATAATTCACCGAAAAGGGCGCGAAGTTTTACGTAGTCGTTTACCACAACAAATGTTTTGTTGTCGCGTGTTTTAAATTCTACTACGTTATCTGCCGAACCTTTTTCGTATACCCAACGTGCAATAAGCTGTCTGTTACGCATATGCGCCTCTTCGACATCTTTCCCTAAGGCTACACGTACAAGTTGTGTCATCAATCCGTTCATCATAAATTTGTAGTATTCTGATTTGTATGCTTCTGCATTCGGAAGCAAGCCAAGTTCTACTAACTTAGGATCTCCCATATAATACAACCCAAAAAGATCTGCACGTGCCTCTTCAAGTGTCGAGCTGTACGATTTTAATCCATCAGGATCTACACCTGGTAATATAATACCCGAAC
Source organism: uncultured Parabacteroides sp. (assembly GCA_947036995.1). Taxonomy (GTDB): domain Bacteria; phylum Bacteroidota; class Bacteroidia; order Bacteroidales; family Tannerellaceae; genus CAMQTD01. Next base: position 810 of record CAMQTD010000178.1, on the reverse strand, counting down.
CGTGTCCAAGGCATTCGTGTAGGTCGGTATGTAGATTATCTGTGACAAAACCATATTTTTTCATTCCATCACGCTCTACATCACTCCATACAAATGCTTCAGTAAATCCACTTCCTGCCGATGCTTTATCGTATGCATCTGTTATATTTTCGATTGTTACCGATTTAGATCCATGCTGATGACGTATCCAATTTGAGTTGGGCAGGTTAATGCCGATAGGAGTAGAGGGGAAACAATCTCCGCCCAACATAGCTACCGTAATTACTTTTGCTGTAACACCACGCACCTCTTTTTTCTTGAATCGGTCGTCTGTTGGCGAGTTATCTTCGAACCATTGTGCATTATCGCTAATCACTTTGGTACGTTTGGTTGCTTCGGTGTTGATAAAGTTTACGGTAGATTCCCAGCTTGCTTTCATGCCAAGTGGATCGCCATAGGTTTCGGTAAAGCCATTTACAAAGTCAACATCCGATTGCGTATCTGCTAACCAAAGGATTGCATATTCGTCGAACTGACGTAAATCGCCACTTTGATAGTAAGCAATCAGTTTTTCGATTACCGCTTTTTGCGCACTGTTTTCGGTAAAAGGAAGTGCTAGTTGTAGCTCTTCCACCACCTTTTCGATGGCTTGTGTATAGAGTCCGCCTACTTTCCAAACTTTCTCTACAATACGACCATCTTCCAGCTTTACCAGTCTGCTGTTAAGTCCATAAGAGATAGGTGTTAGATCTTTTGAATCTTTTTTAGCAGCATAGAATGCTTCTACTTCGGGTTGCGTGATTCCGCCACCGTAATAGTTATTGGCAGAGG
>CAMQTD010000177.1 GCA_947036995.1 uncultured Parabacteroides sp. | reverse complement strand
GGATAACGACGAATAGGCGATGTAAAGTGTGTATAGTGTTCGAACGCTAATCCATAGTGCCCTACATTGTCTGTAGAGTAAACCGCTTTCGACATCGCACGAATGGCTACAGTCTCGATCAAGTTCTCCTCTGGTCTACCTTGTACATCCGAAAGCAAGTGGTTAATGCTCTTTGATACATCACTTTTAGAACCTTCTGTTTTCAAGTTATAACCAAATCGACGGATAAAGGTGGCAAAGTTTTCCATCTTCTCTGGGTTTGGTACATCGTGAATACGGTAAACAAATGTTTTAGGTTCCTTTCCTCTTGGAGCTTTCCCTACAAATTCGGCAACCGTACGATTGGCTAATAGCATAAACTCCTCGACCAATTTATTCGCATCCTTAGACTCTTTGAAGTAGACGCTGATTGGTTTACCCTTTTCGTCTATCTCGAAACGTACCTCGTAACGGTCAAAGTTAATTGCCCCATGCTTGAAACGTTTTGCACGTAGCAGCTTAGCGAGTTGATCCATTTTAAGAATTGCTTCTTTGTGATCTCCTTCGCCTGTTTCGATAATCTCTTGTGCCTCTTCGTATGTGAAACGACGATCACTCTTAATTACCGTGCGCTTGATGCGAGAGTTTAATATATTGGCTGTATCGTCTAGTTCAAAGATAGCAGAGAAACAACATTTCTCTTCATCCGGACGTAACGAACATATTTGATTACTTAATCGCTCAGGAAGCATCGGTATCGTACGATCTACCAAATAGACAGAGGTAGCACGCTCTTCGGCTTCTTTGTCGATGATAGATCCCGTCTTAACGTAGTGCGTTACATCGGCAATGTGTACACCAACTTCCCAATTACCATTCTCTAGCTGACGCATCGAAAGGGCGTCATCAAAGTCTTTGGCATCTTTCGGGTCTATGGTTAGGGTTAATACTTTGCGGAAATCTTCGCGCAAGGCAACCTCTTCTTCTGTAATTATATCAGATATTTTGTCTGCTGCTTTCTGAACGGCTTCTGGGTATTTGTACGGCAAACCGAACTCAGCTAAGATGGCATGCATCTCTGCTGTGTTATCGCCTGCATCTCCAAGAATATCAAGCACCTCTCCGATTGGATTCTTAGCGTTCTCGGGCCATTCTGTGATACGAACGATTGCCTTTTGTCCATTCAATCCACCTTTTAGATGCTCTGCAGGGATAAAGATATCATTTCCTAACTTTCTATTTTCCGTTACTAAAAAGGCAAAACCGCGTGTTACTTGAAGTTTGCCGACAAAGGTAGCTTCCTTTTGTTCAAGTATTTCTATTACTTCAGCTTCTGGATCTTGACCTTTGCGTTTAGCAAGTATCTGAACTTTTACTTTATCGCCATCCATTGCACGTCCGGCATTGCGGTCTGCTACAAAAATAGGATCTCCACCCTCTTCTGGGGTAAAAGAGTTCTTTCCATTGCTACGGCGCGAGAATGTCCCAACTGCCGAAGATCCAATGTTATTAAGTTTATATCTTCCACGATCAACTTCTACTAAAAACTCTGTAAACTTCAAATCACTCAACATCTCAGAGATCATAATGCGCTGCACTTGATTCTCTACCCCCAAAAGGGTACTGATCTGTTTGTAATTAAACACCTCCTTAGGTGCATTTTCGAATACAGAGACGACGGACCTCACCATGGCAACTTTCTTAAGTCGCCCACCTTTGCCTTTATTCTTACCGGCACTCTTCTTTTTTCCCTTAACTGCTCTGTTTAGCTTTGCAGGAACATGTTTGTCCGCCTTATCCTTTGTTTTCATACAATTCAACTAATTAAACCGAGATACATATCTCTTTTACAAAGTAAACAAATAAAATCGATACCATTAGCTCTTTATTTAATATTAATACAATGCATGATCTCGTTTAGTAGGTTTTCCTGCCCAAGCCTTTTTACTTGTCCAATCAGTATATGGGTCTGACCAGAACGAATCAGTAGCAGGTAGTCCGAGCGGAAGAAGTCCCATCGCACACAGATAAACGCTTCCGGTGTTGATATAAGACTCTGCAATATTAAGTTGTTTGTCTCCATTAAAGCTCACGGTTAACCATCCATTGGCATCAAAGTTACCAGGGAATTCCATGTGATTACGGATCACTGCGGTTAATGCTGCGCGTACTTGTGCTGGTTTAATATGCTTAGGAAGTAACTCCATCAATGCGATTTGACTTAATGCATGCATCGATCCAAAGCGATAAGGAATTGAACGCCCTACGACAGGATAAGTTCCTTCAGGTGAGATGAAGCGTTCCAATATTTCGGCATAACGGATGTGGCGTTTAAGTTGTGTTTCGGCAAATGCTTTATCGTCTAAATTATGCTTTTTCATAACGAGTATAACATCGGTTAGCATGGGATGGATTACATAGCTATTGTAATAATCCATGTGAAAATCTGCTCCATCTCCATATTGAGCATCACCACGATACCATTCGTCTCTAAAACGTTTCACGCCATAGGTCAATCGATCCATGTCGCATGAGCCTGTAAACTCAAGCAATGCCGCCTCAACGGTAGACGCGAAAAGTAACCAATTGCTTTCATTTGGTTCGATTTGTCTGCTTCGTTTAAATTCGGTAATCATGCGCTCCTTGGTTTTTTTATCAAAGTTACCCCATAACTGCTTAGGCGCACGCAATAATCCTTGTGCTAAAAAGGCTGCATCAACTAAAGGTTGTTTGCCGTCACGCCCAAAGTTTAAATAGTCAGCTGCATTAGGATTTACTCCATTTGAAAGTCCTTTGACCGTTAATTTGATATATTTATCTCTTAGTTTTCCTTCGGGCGTATTATCTGGACCAAGTTCAAGCCAAGGAGCAATTCCACAGATTAAGCGTCCTGCGGCTTCAAGCTCTACAAAACTTGTTCTTTTCTTTTGTAACGATTCGAAAGGTAGGTTTTTGTGCAGCGTGTTGTTACTTAAATTTGTCAATACAGGATCTGCTATTTGCGTGAGTGTTTCGACCCAATAGGCACGATCTTCTGTTCCTGTTGATTGTGCTTTTGATGTGAAAGTAAACATAAACAGCAGACATAAGAGTGCTGTTACTTTTTTTGATAGTTTCATTGGTATTCTATTTATTTTTAATTGTTAGCAACGATTCATTCAAGTAAAGTAGCATTTAGTATACGATACCCCGAATAGGATGCAAGGTAAAAACTTTAAGAGTTAAACACAAATAGATTGTTAGAAAAATAGCTTACTCCTATTTTTTTATGTATGTTTGTAACAAAACAAACAGATTATAAACAATATGAATAACGAATTTCTCCAAACAGAAGAGGCGATCGTCGAGATGATCAAAACCGTATACGATCCAGAAATCCCTGTCAATGTTTACGACCTCGGACTAATCTACAAAATAGATGTAGATGATGATAAAAATGTACAGATAGATATGACCCTAACTGCTCCTAACTGCCCTGCTGCCGACTTTATGATGGAAGATGTGCGCATGAAGGTAGAGAGTGTGAATGGCGTAAAAAGTGTTGTGGTCAACCTCGTATTCGAACCTGAATGGGATAGAGATATGATGAGTGAAGAGGCTCAACTTGAATTAGGATTCTTATAAGCAAGTTATATCTATGAGTGATTGCAAAAAGATTTATTTCGCTTCCGACATCCATCTAGGCGCACGCTTTCATGCAGATTCGCTGGCGGTAGAGAAAAAATTTGTCCGCTGGCTTGATAGTATTAAGTCGTCGGCACAGGCTATTTACCTACTGGGTGATATCTTTGATTATTGGTTCGAATATAAGTATGTAGTGCCTCGTGGGTACACGCGCTTTTTAGGTAAATTGGCAGAGTTATCGGATTCGGGTATCGAAATTCATCTATTTATAGGAAACCACGATATCTGGATGTTCGACTATCTACCGCAAGAGATTGGTGCAATCATCCACCGCGAACCGCTAACTGTGGATTTGTTAGGCAAGCGTTTCTTCTTAGGTCATGGCGACGAAGTAGACAACCGCAGCCGCTCGTTCCAATTTCTTCGCAAAATATTCCACAACAAAATCTGCCAAAGACTATACGGTAGCATGCATCCTCGTTGGACTTTCGGCTTAGCCTACGGCTTCTCTCACTCTAGCCGCAAAGCAGGATTGAAACGCCCCGAAAACCAAGTTGGCATAGATGAATCGTCAGAATACTTAGCCTCGTTCGCGAAAGAGTACCTAAAAACGAATCCCGATATTAATTTCTTTATCTTCGGTCATCGCCACGTAATGTACGATCTGATGCTATCAAAAAGTAGTAGATTGCTGATTACGGGGGATTGGATTCAGTTCTTTTCTTATATTGAGTGGGATGGGGAAGAGATGAGGCTGGAGGAGTTTGAGGGATAAAAT
>CAMQTD010000176.1 GCA_947036995.1 uncultured Parabacteroides sp. | reverse complement strand
TTATTATTATGCTTACTAGCAGTTATATTAACAGCGATTTCATCTTTTGCATCCCATTGAAATTTAGTGTCAGCATAGTTGACACGTGTATTAGAGGTCGACCCTAATGAGGAGGCCAGCATCGTAACTGTTACTAACTCTGATGGGGTTTCGCCCCCTTGTTCAAGTATTGTGTTTGTTTGCTCGCATGCACAAATCGAACATGCAACAAGCAGTATATAGATAAAACTATTTTTCATTTCCTTTTTATTAATGTGTAGCAATAGCGATCTCTTGATTACAATTCTTCTGGCGTAAGATCGTCTCCTGAGGCAGTAGATCCTTCGAATTGTAGATTTCCATCTTTATCAAAAACACCTACATCACCCCATTCGTCAATTGAGATATTGATATCAACAGCACTCAGTATAATATCTCCTTCTTCACTGTATCCTCCACCAAATAGTAAATAGTAAGTTACGCGGCTTCCCGCTTTCCACGTGTTTACACCTTCATTCATCGAGGAGAAAGGAACGTAGATACACTCTTTACTTGTAGGTGAAAAGGAGGTCTCGGTTTCTGTAGCTGGAGCTGTATTTTCTATTGGGAAGTATGGTTTCCCCTTATATTCAATTGTACAATAGATTCTTAAATATGCCCCCTTCTCTCCTGTATCGCTGTCATTTTTATCGATTGTTTGCTTGGTCGGATTCCATGGTAAGATGGTTTGAGGAATTAGCATGAGTGTATTCTCAACATTCTCTTTATCATGTGTTGTTAGTGGTGCATAGGCTGTTTCGGATGCTGATGGAACTATTTGAACCCCCTTCCAAGGAAGCGAAACATTGTAATAGTTAGCTTGTGGAAGTGTGCTTTCACACGTCCACTTCCCTGTTGTCGTGTTTCCTACTGCTGCACCACTACCATTGGTATATGCATAGCTACTTTGAGCTACCTCAAAAGAACCTGCAGACTTAATATTGTGCAAGGTAATTGATCTGATGTGAACGCTAACATCGGGCTCAGTTTTGGCAGCAAATTGTATTTGAGTGAGTGTGTGTTTGAAATGAAGGGGAGCTTTCGCTGTTTTTACTGCTTCAGTTTGCGAGAAAGGGGTAGGAAATCCCCTTGTGATGGCATACATTACATCCTCTTGTAGGCCTTTCGGATTGATTGATGTTCTCGCTACGCTTGCAGTTGTAGCTGTTTTAAAATCACCTTTTGTTATGGTGTAATTCGTTAAATCTGTTGCCCCATCGGTATTATACTTAATTTGCATCGTGTTTGGCAATGAGGCATTGCTCACGGTTATATTTTTATCAAATGGCGTATAGGCAAATAGATCCATTGTCCTATTCAAGTGTGGCCAGTATAGTTTCTGTGCAGGAGTCCAATTGAAGTTTGCACCACTACTTTTGCCACTAAACTGAACTCCCTTGTCTGGCGAACCAAAAAAGAGAATCGGTGTAGCTGAATCTTCTACACTATATGCCGAAACACCAAAGGTTCTACCGGCATATTGAAAGCCATTGGAAGCATCAAAGTTCCCACTACCTGCATTGTCAATCGGAACACCTCGGGTAGCAGTGTTCGATGTGGTGGTGGAAAAAGAGATCTCATTCGAAACAGAATCGAGCTTATCGATTGTTTCAGTAGAACATCCAGCCAGTGCAAAAAAGGTGATGCTCAAGAGTATAAGTTGGATTTTTGAGTATATTGTGTTCATTTTTTAAGTTTGATTTTATTTGTTCCATACAGTAACAACTACGTTTGCTGTATATATCTTCCCTTGCTTAAGTATAAGACCTCCATTCGTATTAAGGGGTTTGTAACACCATCCTCCATCTTCGTTTCCAAGGGTAATACCAGGGTATTTTAGGGGTTCTTTATTGGGAAATAATGCAAAATTGAATGTATTCGTATTATTTCTCACGTTTGATTTCCCACTATATTCTACGCTTGCTTTACACTCTAGCGTTTTTATTGGATTTACAATTTCAGATGTATAAGTATTGATATCTGCAACACCTACGAGGTTAGAACCTTCCCCTCCATTTAATGTTATAGTCTTAATTTTTGATCCAGCAGGAGTTGTTATAGTAAGTCTAATAAAACAGACCGCCTGCTTAAACTGCAGGTTTGGGATATCATATTCAGATTCATTAAGTGCTATAGCACCAGAGGCTTGCGCAACCATTAAGCCGTTGCTGTAGTTGTTGGTATTTGCTATTATGACTTGATTGGTCATGGATACTCCTTTCAATAATATTGTTGCTTTACTGTCGATTACTGTATCTTGTACGGTATATCCCTCTGTGCGATATGGATATACCCCAACTACATCTTTCTCTCCACTCCAAGGCGTAACACTGCCGCTAAAGAAAGAGCTTTTTCCTGGTTTAATAACGGAGAGTTCGTTATTTGTATTGCCTTCGGCATCGTTTACGATTAGGCTAATATTATCTGTAGAGTTCCAATTAAAACTATATTTTGTAATGTTTCCATCAGCTCCAATTTCGGGCTCGTACGAAACGCGCGTATTTGCATTTTCAGTGCCTTCTGCGATAATTTCTATTCGCTTATTCGCCGTTGGATGGTCTGTTTTTTCGCACGCTACGCTACCGATTATGATGCAGAGTAGGTATATTATTTTTTTACTCATATTATTATTCCTTTATTGTATCTAATAATTCTCTATTTGTTTTTCCAACTTTTTCAGTTAGATCTTCACCTGGTATAAGGTCCTCTCCCGATCCTGCGTTTGTATCATTCTCTAGTGGTGGATCTATTGGATTATCATCTCCTTTGTTCCAATTATCTACTGTGATGGTGAAATCTATGGGGTTAAGCACCTTGTTTCCCTCGTGATCGTATCCTCCTCCAAATATAAGATTGTATGTAATTTTATTTCCTGCCTTCCATATTTCCTTACCTGCATGATCTGTTGAAGCTAGCGGGAGGTATATGCAGTGCGCTGCTTCAGGTTTACGCATCTTCCAAAGTTCTTTTTTATCTCCAAAAATATGACCTTCGTTTTTTGTGAGTGTTTTCAGATATATATCACAATACACCATAATATAGGCGCCTAATGCCCCTTCCACAGAGGTGTTGTTTTGTATAATTGTAGCTGTTTTAGGATTCCATGCAGTAAATGCTTGAGGTATTAGCATAAGTGTATGGTCTGTGTATATTATTTTTCCATCTTGTTCTGCGTATGATAAAGGTATCTTTCCACTAGGGGAAATAGTTGTGCCTTTCCACGGAATTGAGACGTTAAACATATTTGTAGCTGTTAGTTTGCCAGTATACCAAGTAACAACAGGCTCACCTGTCCTATTTGTTGTCACTTGTGTAAATGTACCTTTGCTTTGTATGTTGTGAATCGTTATCGCTTTAATAAAAACTTTAATTTCAGGTTCTGTTTCTGCCTTAAACTGAATTTGAGTGAGGGCATGTTTAAATGATAGTTTTACCGAACTACCCAGTGCATCGTTGTAGGTGTCTGCATGGGGGCTTGGTGTTTTAAATGTAGTTGCATACATTATGTCGTCTTGCTTGTATTCTCCATTGTAGTCTAAGGAGGTATATATTGAATCTTTAACTTTCTTCAGTTTTGATTTTTCTGTAAAGCCAACGCCTAAGTCAGTTATTTTGGTCGCAGCATCCGTATCATAACGGAACGATATGGATGATGTTGTGTTGTTTATATTGGTTGCTCTATAGTGTGGATAACCAATGGGGTTAATTTCAAGTTTTGTTAATTGGTTGTTGTATTGTTTGATAGCGAAGAAGTCAAATTCGTTGTTGGCAGTGGGCCAATACATTGTTAGGGCAGGGCGCCATGCGTTGTTGGTGCGTGTAATCTGTAGTCCGCTTGTTTGAGTGCCGAAATAGGGTGTAGTTGCGACAGCGTTATCTGTATTAGCTGTGTATCCGAAAGCAGATAGCTCAAATTGAGTCCCCTCTTTTTCGAATGAAGCGTTATCTGCGATAGGTAGACCTTTCGTATTTTCAGCTGCGTATGTTTGGAATGTTATCTCCTTACGGTTGTTAATATCTGCAAGATAGCTCTCTGATTTTGAGCAACCAATCAACGTAAGCACAGATGCAATTACAAAAATAATATTTCTCATTAACAATTGGTGTTTGTTTTGAAAAGGGACGAGTTCTAATGTGTGTATTCTATCAGAACTCGTCCTTTTATCTATATGTTTGTGCTATCAAATGTGATTTGATAGAAGGGGTTATATTGTTGGCTTTGCTGTATCGTTAAAACCATTCTCGACGTTCTTCCAAGCTTCAACCTCAACGGCGTATGTCATAGGTGTAAGAATAGGATTTCCATCTTCATCATAACCACCACCAAAGTTTAGTGTGTATATTACTCTGTTACCTGCTAGCCAAACTTCTGCACCTTCTACACCGTCTGCAGTTATATTTTTTGAACTGAAAGGAACATAGATAAATCCGTTATGGATTACTGAAGTATTCGGT
>CAMQTD010000175.1 GCA_947036995.1 uncultured Parabacteroides sp. | reverse complement strand
AGTGCACGAAGATAGTCAAAAAACCGTATACTTTTTGTCTGGAAAGTATATACTTTGACGACAAAAAGTATATACTTTAAGGTGTAAAGGTCCGCACTTTTTGGTACTAAAGTATATACTTTTTTGATGAGGAGTGGTGAGCTTGCTTGAAAAATAATCCTACTATTTTGTAATCATTCAAATTTATTATTACATTTGTTCTTTAACAATATACTCTTATTAAAACGGATGCATATGGCACACTTTATTAATCCATTTACAGACTTCGGATTCAAAAAAATATTCGGAGAAGAGATATCAAAAGATCTACTGATTAGTTTCCTAAACGAACTACTGAGGGGCGAAAAAGAGATTGAAGACATCACCTTTCTCAATGGCGAGAAGCTACCCGAACTACCCGATAGTCGCTCTGTTATTTACGATATATTTTGCGTAACAAACACGGGTGAGCAAATAATTGTAGAGATGCAGTATAAACGGCAGGCTAATTTTAAAGAACGCTCTCTCTACTACGTGGCAAAAGCAATTGCGGCACAAGGGGTGAAGGGGCCAGCGTGGCAGTTTGATGTAAAAACGGTGTATGGTGTGTTTTTTATGAATTTCACGTTCGACAAAGCGCAACGTGGGTATTGTTATCATGACGAACCAACGGCTGACAATATGCTGTCGACCTCAATAAAAGAGGGAAAAATGCGTACCGATGTAATTTTAGCAGACCGTGATACGGGCGAATTATTTAACGGCAAGCTCCGCCAAATATTTTTGGAGCTTCCTTATTTTAATAAAAAAGAAACTGAATGCGAATCGAATTTCGAACGCTGGATATATGTACTCAAAAATATGGAAAATTTAGAACGCATGCCTTTCAAAGCTCAAGATGCCGTATTCAAAAGGCTCGAAGATATCGGTAACCTTCTCACATTAGACAGCGACCAACGCCGCCAATACGATAACAGCCTAGATAACTTCCGTGACAATGCCGCCACAATGGCATACGCTGAAAGCGTTGCGAGAGAAGAGGGTATGGAGAAAGGTATGGAAAAGGGAATGGAAAAAGGCATGGAGCAGGGTCTGGAAAAGGGTATGGAGAAAGGTCTGGAGCAGGGCATGGAGAAAGGAAAATCTACAGCTACCTATCAAATTGCTAAATCTCTTAAATCGCTACATACAAATACAGAAACAATAGCTACTGTAACAGGGCTTTCTGTTGAGGAAATTGATAAATTATAACAAATATAAAAAAAGCGTGTTCCTCTATTGAATTTATGATTCAGTAGAGGAACACGCTTTTTTTGCAAATTGTTAAGTGAGTTTAATCATATAGAATCAACGTATTCGACATAGATGCGCTGCATAGTCGTAATTAGGGCAAAAATAGAATACGGGTATTTATTTCAGCAAATACGAGTATTCTTTCGGGGAAGTACTGGTACTTGCTGAAAATAGGTAGGGATGGTTTAATAACGATGTGGTAAGGGTGTAATTCAAATGCTGCTTTGAAGAGAAATAAATGCTTACGACTGTTCAGCCACATTGAGAAGTTCTTAATTAAATTATTGGGAACTTTTTATTAACTTTGCGTATGATATCAATAATTTTATACTGCTATTTTGTGGTTATAAGAATTGCCATTGGTTATTGGGTCGCTGACATATGGGAAAATATATACAATAGAAAATATCAAAAGTAATCGAATTCATTAATTAGATTACTCTGATACTTGATATTAATAACCAAAAACTATTTAAGAAAAAACATGACAAATTTATTAGGTTACATAGAGTCTTTCTCAAAATTAAATATTGCTAGTATAGCAGGAGATAAAGCACCACATAAGGCAATTCTTTTGCTTAGTGTGATTGATCTTGTTGAAAAATGTAAAATATCTTCACCTCATATTGAATTGACCGATGAGTTTATAGACACATTCAAAAGAACTTGGAACAATTACACCTATAAGAATACAAAATTTCAACTTAGCATAGAGAAACCATTTTGGCATATGAATTCAGAGCCCTTTTGGCATTTGATCGCAATGAATGGGGAAGAGATTACAAAAAACAACTTTATTGGAACTCCATATTCGATAGAAAATCTTCGTAAACAGATTAAATATGCAGAGATTGATAGTGAGCTTTTCAAATTAATGCAGGAAGACGATAGCCGAAAGGATTTGAAAGATGTTTTAATTAAAAAATATGCTCTATTGTCGGCTGTAATGCCTCATAAGGTTGATTTCTCCGTGTTTAGTCCCATTGCGGATACAGAATTAAGAAACTACCAACAAAAAAATAAAGAGAAGATATATGATGCATGGGTGAACAGTCGTTCTATTATGCTTCAAATGCCAACAGGTACAGGGAAAACTCGTCTCTTTGTGTCAATAGTAAAAGACTTGCACAATTGGGGAAAAGATAATAAGCAGGCTGTTAAAATTCTACTACTTGCGCATAGATCTGAACTTATAGATCAGATTTCTAGTAATCTTGGAGAGAAGTATGGTTTAGCGCATGGAGTTATAATGGCTAGTAATATGGAACGTAAAGAACTTCCGATACAGGTAGGTTCAGTTCCAACATTAAACAGGAGGTTGCAAAACTGGTCTGACAAAGAGTTTGATATAATCATCGTTGATGAAGCGCACCATATTAAGGCAGACAGCTATCGCAAAATTATTGAAGAATTCCCAATGGCTAAAGTATTGGGTGTTACGGCTACACCATATCGGTTAAATGGAGCTGGATTTAAAGAAGAATTTGACGATCTCATATTATCTGATTCTGTTTCTAAGTTTATAAAGAATAAGTATTTGTCTGAATATGAATATTATTCAATCAAAGCAAACTCTACAACCCAACGTAAAATCGACAATATTAAACAATTAGCATTTAATGGTGATTACGATGAGGGTGCTTTAATTGACGTTTTAGATAAAGATCATGTAAGAGCAGGTATCGTAAAGACCTATTTAAAGTATGCTAAAGATAAAAAAGGGCTTGTATATACGATCAACAAAGAGCATAATAAACATATTTGCAGTCAATTTATTGCAAATGGAATATCAGCAAGAGCAATTGACAGCGAGACGAAAAAAGAGGATAGAGAAAAGATTATTCAAGCATTTAAAAGTGGAGAATTTGATATTCTATGTAATGTAAATATATTTAGTGAGGGGTTTGATTGTCCCGATATTGAATTTGTACAGTTAGCACGACCTACAAAATCACTTTCAATGTATCTGCAACAGGTTGGTCGAGGATTAAGAACATCTGAGAATAAAGACAAGGTCGTATTTCTTGATAATGTAGGATTGTATAAACGTTTTGGATTACCATCTGCACGCAGACATTGGCGTAAACACTTTGAAGGAGTCGAAGTAACAGATACGGAGTTATGTGAGAGTGAAGAAATAGGTGGAGAAGAAAGATTTGTAAACTACTTTGATGAAGGTGATGAGGTAGTTGATTTGGTTCATTCTTCGAAAGATGAATCAGCAATAGATAATAGTATTAACGAAAATGTTATAGATATGAAAAGCTACGAACAAGAGTTTTGCAACTATATGTTGAACAAGTATAAAGCGAAAGCAACTGTAAATAATTATTCTGTAGGGATTTCAAAACATATTGATCCATGGATTAAAGCCAATATTGATAGTGCTCACACCTCTGTATACCATACGATTGATGTTGAACAGTTGAGTGGTTTGCAATCTAAATTGTTGAAAAATAAGCAATTTAATGATCTTAACACACAATCGCACAACAGATTCTCGTCTGCGTTAAAGCAGTATGTAGAGTTTGCTAATGTATATGAAAATAAGGCTGATGATAATAAAGTAACAAAGGCTGATAGATCTAGAGATGAAATTGATGCTGAAATCTTAGTCTTAGAAAAATATGGACATGAGATACCTCAAACACTATTAGAAGAGAGACAAAGAGCTGTATCAAAAGATGCTGTATATAGACTTCCAAATGAGGTTGAGCAAAGAGTAAAAGACTTATTCGCCGATATAACAGATAAGGTTGATATTGAATTAAACTATTGTCCTACGGATGGACTAAGAGTGAATATTATTCAAGATACTTCTTTGGTAAATCTAGGTAATAAATTAAAGGTTACACTGAATAATGGAACAGTTACACAATGTGCAACAGGTAAGAATACTTTAATTGAGGTTGTTAAATACGCAGGAGCGGAGAATGTAGAAAAGACACCAGAAGACAAAGTTGCTGAGACAAAGATGAAATATTTACGTCGCCCATCACTTAACTATAAAGAGATGGGGCTTGATGTAGGCTCGAAGCTTCTGTTTACAAAAGCTTCTGAAACGGAAGTTATTATATCAACAGAAAGAAAAGTAGTATATAAAGGGGTGGAGATGTCTTTGACAGCTATAACAAAGCAATTACTAGGTATTACCCATGCATTACAACCAACAGCATATTGGACTTTCGAAGGCAAAAACTTGCGTGATATTTACGATGAAACATATTCTTTAGAGGATTAAGATACAGAGGTTCATT
>CAMQTD010000174.1 GCA_947036995.1 uncultured Parabacteroides sp. | reverse complement strand
CAATTATCGAACTTTAAAATATAATTGATAAATAATAAAAAAGGGTTTCAGATGCATACTAAGCATCTGAAACCCTTTTTTATTATTTATCACTCTCCTTACATGTCTACTGCTCTCGTATTCCATATTCTTATATCTAATTGATCTTTCGCAATCTTATTTTCGATTTCATTTTAAACTTTTCTGTCTCATAGGTGTTATTTATATACATTTAAGTTGATAAATTAATAACGAATTAAAAAACAGAAACTATGAAAAGATTATTATCTTTCGTTGTCATCATGACATTAGGCGTAGCAACTTTCTCAGTTCAAGCACAGACAAGTAAAGCCGCAGAAAAAGCTGCTAAAGAGCAACGCAAAGCGCAGAAAAAGGCGCAAGAAGCATTGCAAAATCAAATCTCGTTTGTTGAGGCGGCTCAGGCTATTAAAGATCAATCATTTGTTGTGGAGGCAAATACGTTGCAAAATAAAATTGGTCGCGTGTTTTATGTAACGCCAAATACAAATTTTGTTTCATTACATAACGGGCAAGCAACGGTGCAGATTGCGAATAACAGCGCTGTGTATCCAGGTCCTAATGGATTAGGTGGTATCACAGTACAAGGAACTGCTTCTGGTGTTAAGGTAACACAAGATAAAAAAGGTAACATCTATCTTAATATGAGTGTGCAGGGGATATTAATATCTGCTACTGTTATGGTTCAGTTAATGAAGGATAGTAATGAAGCGACTGTAACTGTTGATCCTAACTTCTCTGGAAATACATTGACACTAAGCGGTGATTTAGTTCCATCTGCAATGTCTAATATTTTCAAAGGTTCTACAATTTGATTTGGGTGGATACAAAAAAAGAAAGCTCCTATTCTATAATTAGAATAGGAGCTTTCTTTTTGAGCCTCTTGTCGGATTCGAACCAACGACCCCGAGATTACAAATCACGTGCTCTGGCCAACTGAGCTAAAGAGGCTGATATTGTTTTGTTATTGTTTAACGAGTGCAAAGATATGGATTATTTTTAAACCTGCAATAGTTTGGGCAAAATATTTTCACTTTTTCTTGAATTTTTATTTTTGAACCATAAATAATGCTTGTTTTGAATGCTTTTTTGTATTTTTGCGTACGCTTTAGGGTCAGAATTACATTTTGATACTAAAAAAGGAATATAAAGATTATACAATAGAAAACTAAAATAATGGCAAAAGAGCTAAAACAACTTACCTCTCGCACGGTAAGTTATTCACAATGGTATCAAGATTTAGTGATTAAAGCAGATCTAGCAGAGAACTCTGCAGTGCGTGGTTGTATGGTTATTAAACCTTACGGTTATGCAATTTGGGAAAAGATGCAACGACAATTAGATGATATGTTTAAAGAGACAGGTCATGTGAACGCATATTTTCCACTTTTTATCCCTAAATCTTTTCTAAGTAAGGAGGCAGAGCACGTAGAAGGTTTTGCAAAAGAGTGTGCCGTAGTAACACACTACCGTTTGCGTAGTAAAGCTGATGGATCAGGAGTAGAGGTAGATCCAGCTGCAAAATTGGAAGAAGAACTGATTGTTCGTCCAACTTCTGAAACAATTATTTGGCATACATACCGTAATTGGATTCAATCATATCGTGATCTTCCTATTCTTTGTAACCAGTGGGCTAACGTAGTTCGTTGGGAGATGCGTACACGTTTATTTCTGCGTACAGCAGAGTTTTTGTGGCAAGAGGGGCATACTGCCCATGCAACACGCGATGAAGCAGAGATTGAAACACGCAAAATGCAAGCAGTTTATGCTGAATTTGCAGAGAAATTTATGGCAATGCCCGTTGTTAAAGGGGTTAAATCGGCAAGCGAACGCTTTGCAGGTGCTGTAGATACGTATACAATTGAGGCAATGATGCAAGATGGAAAAGCGCTTCAAGCTGGAACATCACACTTTTTAGGTCAAAACTTTGCTAAAGCTTTCGATGTAACATTTACAGACAAGACAGGTAAGCTTGATCACGTATGGGCATCTTCGTGGGGTGTATCTACACGCTTAATTGGTGCATTGATTATGTCTCACTCGGATGATAATGGTTTGGTATTACCTCCAGCATTAGCGCCATTTCAAGTAGTAATTGTTCCAATTTATAAAGGAGAAGAGCAGTTAAATACAATCAACGAGAAGGTAGCAGGTATCGTAAGCAAACTTAAAGCCTTAGGTGTAAGTGTAAAATACGATAACGCCGACAATCGCAAGCCAGGTTGGAAATTTGCAGAATACGAACTTAAAGGAGTTCCTGTACGTTTAGCCATGGGTGGACGTGATTTAGAAAACAATACAATAGAGGTGATGCGTCGTGATACGCTAACAAAAGAGACGATTACATGTGATAATATCGAAACATACGTTAAAGCTCTTTTAGATGATATCCAAGCAAATATCTACCAAAAAGCATTAGACTACCGCACAACGCACACAACAGTTGTAGATAGTTACGATGATTTCAAAGCAAAACTCGACGAAGGTGGATTCTTCCTTGCACACTGGGATGGAACACCAGAAACAGAAGAGCTGATTAAAAATGAAACAAAAGCAACCATCCGTTGTATTCCTTTAGAAGGAGATATGACTCCAGGTGTTTGTATGGTAACAGGTAAGCCTTCAGTACAGCGCGTGCTGTTTGCAAGAGCTTATTAATATAGTATACGGAATCTTTTGAATGGTTAGCCATTTAGGAGATTCCGTTTTTTTTTACGCACTATCAACTTAACCCTGTATTCGAATATGGACAGAAAAAATATTTTAGAAGAGATTCAACGCCATGTTGAGATATTATCATCCGAGCATGATACTGCTTTTCAATATATCCCTTTACACCAAAGACCGTCTCCCTCTATTCAGCAGATTCGAGAGATTATGCTTTTGATGCGTTCAATTGTTTTTCCTGGATTTTTCGGGACTATGCAGGAGGCACAGCCACAATCAATAAACTATTACATGGGGGTTCATTTAGAATCACTCTTTGATCTGCTTTCAGAGCAAATATTTCATGGATTATGTTTCGAGAGCTGTGGTGATTGTGATGGAAGAGAACGTTCGCAAGAGATTACGCTTGCATTTATAGAGCAGATTCCACAGATTAAACATCTATTATCTACAGACGTAAAAGCTATTTTAGATGGAGATCCTGCGGCTAAGAGTGTGAGTGAGATTATTTTTTGCTATCCTGCTATTCATGCATTATTGCATCATCGGGTTGCTCATTGCCTGTTAAAATTAGGTGTGCCAGTACTTCCTCGAATTATAACAGAGATGGCACATACAGATACAGGGATAGATATTCATCCAGGTGCACAAATAGGAGAGTATTTCAGTATTGATCACGGAACAGGTATTGTGATTGGTCAAACAGCTATCATAGGAAACCATGTACGTCTTTATCAAGGTGTAACACTTGGTGCAAAGAGCTTTACGCTTGACGATGCTGGTTTGCCAATTGATGTGCCTCGCCATCCAATAATTGAAGATTATGTTACGATCTATTCCAATGCATCTGTTTTAGGACGTATTACGATTGGAAAGGGTTCTATCGTGGGGGGTAATATTTGGCTAACATACAGTGTACCCGAAAATTCGCGTATCCTACAAACCAATGTAAATAATGCAAAATAGGCAGCTGTTTCATTGAATGAATAACAACTGCCCATTTTGATGTGTGTGATACTATTAAACGATATCGGTTACTGCTTTAAAGTATCCGATTGATTCTGCTATACCGAGAAAAGGATCTTTCATATTTTTCTCGTATTCAAGGCTGCATACACCTGTATATTTTACTTTGCGAAGCATTTTAATAAATGCAGGGAAGTCTATCATACCTCGTCCGAATTCGATACCTCGCCCAGCTTTGCTTGCAGCTGTTACATCTTTGATGTGTATGTCAAATACACGTGTATGATATTTCTTTAAGTCAGCTACAGGATCGCATCCGTTACGTAAATCGTGACCAATGTCTAAGCACATACCTACACGTGGGTCTAGATCTTTTGTATGTTTCCATACATCGGTAGCATCGGGGAATAATTTAATATCTGGTCCATGTAGGTGGATAGCATAATTCATGTCATACTCTTTTACTTTCTCACTTACGTATGGAAGTAGCTCTACATTTGGCACGCCTACAATTGTTTTTACACCTACGCGTTTTGCATATTCAAAACCATCATCTATGGCTTGTTTGGTACGCATATAGATAGGACCGATAGCATATCCGATGATGTTTTTAGCAGCTAACTTTTCGTGAAAGGTTTTGATTTCGGCATCAGTGCTTTTCATTGGTAGGTGAAAATCTTTAATACATAAGTAATGTATGTCAAGTTTTTCCATTGTTTTTAGCGTGGTGTCTAAGTCAAAGTTGACAAAAGTGTAACCAGCCATTCCTAACTTAAATAGATCGGTTGGCTTCTCCTTTTTAGGCTTTACTGGATCTGGTGTTGCTGCACTAAGTAGTGGAGCAGCTCCTAAAAGCAGGGTTCCAGCGATTCCTTGCTTAAGAAATAATCTTCGAGTGTTTGTCATAGTAATAATTATATTTATCAATGAATCTAATGGT
>CAMQTD010000173.1 GCA_947036995.1 uncultured Parabacteroides sp. | reverse complement strand
TAGCCATGTTGAAGCAGATGAAACTGTATGCTTTAGCGTTGAAATCTCAAGAATAACAGATTTGTAGCGATATACACAACGAGCGGAAAAACCCATATTGGGTTTTTCCGCTCGTTGTGTATATAAGTTCCTTTTTATATATTTCGCCGTACATTATGCTGTTTCTTTTATTGTTTAGTATAGATATATCTATACCAAACAATATGCTTTAGAGCAGTGATTGGTAAAGAATGAATCACTTATAATGGCTATTTATAGGTGCGAGAATCCCTCTTTTTAGGGATTTCAGAAATGCTATTTTAGTAGTTCCTTTGTTGATAAATTAAAATAGATAAAACATGAAAAAGATTGGCGTAATTTATGGTTCTACATCAGGAACATGCGAGGGTATAGCACATCAAATAGCAAAAGTATTAGCTGTTGCAGCATTAGATATAATTGATGTTGCCAAGATAACAACGGCACAACTGAATAGTTACGATGTGCTTCTACTGGGATCTTCAACTTGGGGCTTTGGCGATCTTCAAGACGATTGGTATAACGGTGTCAACAAATTAAAAGCAGCCACTTTAAAAGAGAAGCAGGTTGGCTTTTTTGGATGTGGAGACTCAGACTCATATCCCGATAGTTTTTGCGATGCGATGGGTTTAATCTACCAAGAAATTGTAGGGTCGGGATGTAATATAGTGGGTAAACTGCCTACTGATGGATACAATTACGATGCTTCTCTTGCAGAGGTTGATGGCGAATTTATTGGTCTTGTTCTTGACGATGTCAATGATAGTGATCTAACAGAGGGGCGTATCGTTGTGTGGGCAGAGTTGATTAAATCTCAAATTTAGGTGAATGATGACTACTTCAACAACAGTAATGCCTGCGGAGCTTAAACCCTTTCTAAATCATGTGTATGAGTTAAAGAAAGGGGTTAGGCGGATGGCTCTTTATACAACAAATAGAAAGTTCGAACCATTTATTATCAACCGTCTCGATAATCAGAAGATAAAATACTATATTCAATCTTTAGGGAGTGAACGAATAAATATATTCTTTGGACATGCCGAATGTGTAAATATGATTTGTAAAGTGGTAGATAAACCACTGAACAAACTCACGCCCGAAGAAGATTTTATCTTAGGTGCACTATTGGGATACGATCTCTCCATACAGTGTCAACGATATTGTAAACGAAAAGGAAAAATAGCATCCTAATGATATGCTGAAAATAAGACAAAAGAGGGGAGACGGTAAACAATGATTATACTCCCCTCTGCAATAAAATGAATCACTGCTTTACCATTTCTATATACGTATAATAGTCGGTAAAGAACCCCTAATGATATGCTCCCAAAAGTTGGAAGGACTAAAAACGATTCAACGCATCGCTACCCGCTGTACTACCTTTATACTTGCTTTTTGCCGAATTGAATTTATAACGTATAGTTAATGAGATCTCTCGATTGTCATAGTGATATAGATTTTTAAAATCAGTTCCAGGCATAATTACTTGATAAGCACTTATCTGTTGATTGAAAATGTCTGAGACAGATAACTTCACCTGTAGCGACTTATCCAAAAAACTTTTTGCTACACCACAATTAACTATAAACTTATCCTTGTAAGTATAACCCGTGGCAAAGTTTCCTGTACCTGCATATTGACCATCAAGGTTTATGATAAAGTTATTAGGGAGTTCAAACGAGTTATTAAGTGAGGCAGAAAGATATGGATTATCCAATTTAGTATCTATACCATCGCTTCTAAGGTCAAGCCACTGCTTTTGGATACCACCACTTAATTGAGGTTTCCATATTCCAAATTTAGGGGCAACTGTTACATAAGCAGACAACATTGGTAAATTATCAATATTACGACTGGTAAGTACAGATACTTTTGGATCTTCTTTGTGACGATCTATCCACATAGCAATAGCATCCTTTTGATGTGTGTAACTTACCGATGCTTGTATAAATTTCCATATACCCATAAGCGATAAGTCTTGTTTAATTGTAGGTTTTAGGTATGGATTACCTGTCTCTATTGTTAATCTATTACCATATAATAAATTGTTGCTTAGTTCTCTATATGAAGGTCTAATAACTTTCGAGTTATAATTTAACTGCAAGCCTACCTCCCCTATTTTTGTAGCGTAAGAGGCATTCGGAAACCATTGCTTGTATTTTCGGCTTTTATCTTCTGCCTCAATGCCATCTACAATATAGTCGTAAGCCGCATTTTCATAACGCACACCAACACTAAAATTACCTATATCTGTAGCCGCTTGCCACTCAGCAAACAGAGCAAGGTTAGTCTCATCTACATTAATACGTGATGAAAAGCCTTGCAGATCGTCATTAATATACTCATCACCGCGAGAAATATCCACATATTCACTACCCACTGATAATTCACCTTTCCATATTGGATAGGAGAGTTGTAGCTTTGTAGCCCAAAGCGAGTTGTTTATATTATTTATGCTATGAATTGTTCTATCGCCAAACGCTTCACTCTTTTCAGTGTTAACACTTTTGGAATTCGATTCTCCTTTATGGTAATCGGTATTGAAATCAATAGATAATTTATTAATCTTACCAGCATAATAGAGATTAGCCTGTGATGTTGGTTTGCTTGATGTATGTTTTAATTCATTATTTTCCCACTTGTCAAATAATACGTCATCAGCATAAACATCACTTGTAAGTTTGAAATCTAATGTGTTATCTTGTGGCAAACTCTTTAAGTCATATCTGAATCCGATCTGATGATTGTCGTTTATTTCGTAGTTCGCTCCAATTGTACCATTTAATTTATTGCTATGTGCCACTCCATTTATATAGTTGCTTTGACGCCACAGTGTATCTATGCTTGTGGTTTGGGAGATATCGCCTATCTGTACAGATTTAACATTTGAATAATAAATATTTGCGAATAGATCAAGACCTCCCTTACGATAGTTTGTATTCAGTTGATTAATGTAGTCGTTGTTCTCCCATGTGTAGAAACTCGAACGTGCATTGAAACTAAATCCATCACCCTGTTTCTTTGTTGTTTTAATATTAATAACAGCAGATACTGTGGCATCGTAACGAGATCCAGGATTTGAAATAACCTCTACATTTTGAATATCCGTTGAATTAAGATTGTCAAGTTCCGAAGGGTCTCGCACTTCTCGGTTGTTGATGTATATTCTTGCTTTTCCACGTCCAAATACTTCAAACTCTCCGTCATCACCCGTTACCATCGGTATGCGTTTCAATACGTCATTACCGCTACCCATATCGCTTAGTACTGTATTTGCAACGATAGTCTCTACACCGCTGCTTGTTATTTTAGAGATTGGTCGAGTTCCATTCACTACTACCTCGTCAAGAGCAAGTTGATCCTCCTCAAGCGTAATCGTTTGACCGTTTACAGCTGGTGTGTAGATCGTTTTATAACCGATAAATGAAACTTGTAATAGTAGCTCTTTGCTTTTCGAAGATTTAAGTTCAAAGCGACCTTCTAAATCGGTAATTGAGTAACTTATCTGGGTTGTATCTGGTAACGAATAGAGAACTACGGTTGCATAGCTCACAGGGTCATTTACTATGTCTTTAACAGTTCCTTTGATTGTTTGAGCATGTATAGTTGAAATGCAGCATATCCATAACGTCAGTGCTAAAATAAATTTCATGATTCGTTTTTTTATATGTTAATAGGTTGTGATAAGGTTAACTCGGCTACGAATTGTACTTATCCTAATATTAAATTATTTTGATATTTACAGTGGCAAAATTAGTATAATTACAATCAATGGATATAACAAAAACATATATTTTCATACATAAATCAAGGTTATTTTTGTTAGCTTTGTATATGTTTTTGTTATGTCTTAAGTGTATTTATGATATAACGATATGATTATCAAACAGATTACACATAATAATGAAAAGATACTATATATTATTCACCTTATCAATCGTTGCAATCATCTCCATACAGTCGTTCTATGTGGAGAGTCTTTATCGTAACTATATAGATTCAGAGCAGAAATATATTGATGACTGCATCCATCAAGCTATTGGGCTTGAGTTTTATAGTCGAGGTGCAGAAAATCGGGGTAAAGTGGTTTTTCAAAGCAGTATTATTTCTCTTAATGATATGTCGCAAAATATGTTGGATAGTATATTAGCTATACATCCGTTTCCTACAAAATCCACATTGAAAACAACAACAAAAATCCCAGAGTATGATATAATAGATCTGATAAATAAAGGTGTTATTAAATCTGCATCTGAAATAAGAGATCATAGAGATCAAGATGAAAAATATCAAAGCGGCGACCCCATAAACATCCAAATACTCGACAGCCTCCTCGACCTACGTATCAACCGTGGCTATACTAACAGTATTGAAATAACAAACAGCACCGACAGCCTGCTCTCAGCCACTGGAGAATTAGAAAACTTCAATTACAAATCTAAATGCATACAGATCGGCTTTGAGGGTTATCAGTTTATCACCGTATGGGTACAAATCCCTTTATCAGAATTTATCAAACAAACGATTTGGGTCTTAATACTATCGCTCCTTATTATTATCATACCATTAATCTCCTTGCTATACCTACTCACTACAGTCAGGCAGAAGCA
>CAMQTD010000172.1 GCA_947036995.1 uncultured Parabacteroides sp. | reverse complement strand
AATGCGTTGTGTTATGTTTGCTTCTCCTTTATAGAAAACATTTCCACTACCAATAATATTGACTTTCATTTTTTCTGTTGGATGCACTTTAGCAACACCACTACCTGTAATTTTACAGATAATATCTGCCACGATACACTCATACGTATTTAGGATACCGCTTCCTGTAATTGAATAGGTTGCTTTAGGTGTTTTTCCTTTCACGGTGATTGATCCTGAACCTGAAAGTTTACACTCTAACTCGTCGCTCGCTAAATTTGGAACAACTACGTTACCACTTCCCGATGATAATAGATCTAGCTTTCCTACTTTTACCGCTTTCTTTAGTTCTACTAAACCACCACCCGTAGCTTTAAGTTCCAAAACGCTTCCTGTTAATTCACTTGTGGCGTAAAATCCACCTGTTGTTTCTACTTTAACGCTCTTCAACCATTTTGAACTGGCTCTAATCGTATAGGTGGTAGGAAAGATATTAATACCCTTCATTACCTCTACGGTTAGCTTTCTGTCTTCAGTTCCTATCTTTAAAAATGAGATTAGATTCTCATCAATTGTTACTTCAAGCGTAGAAGCATCGCTTTCGCTCTGTACATAATAGAACTTAACAGGACCTGAAAGGTCAATTTCGTCAAACGATTCAATTTCGTATACCTTTGTTGTTAGGTTTCCCATTCCTTTGATATCGTCTGCTGCAAACATTAACGTAGTGAAACAGGCGAAAACGGCTGATAATAAAATCTTCTTGTTCATTTTACATTGGTTTTAATATAATTAATAAATCAACTTTATATAATCTCTATAGGATATTCTACACCAAATTTAGTAGGAATCTCATCGAGTATATTAAACAACTCATCTAGCGTTGCAGCTCTAAGCATGGCAATGCGGGTTTGTTTAAAATCAGGGATTCCTTTGAATAGCGATGTTGCTGCTAAATGGCGTCTGATATGAAGAATACCTCTTCGTTCGTCTAAGCGATCGACGCTTTGCAGTACCTGCTTCTTCAAGATATCTAAATACCAGGCAAAAGGTTCTACAGGTAGTAACTCGCCTGTTTCTTGGTAATGCTTCACCTCTCTGAATATCCATGGGCGACCGATGCTACCTCTTCCAATCATTACACCATCTACTCCATAACGGTCAAAATGCTCTTTACACGACTGTGCCGACGTAACATCTCCATTACCAATAATCGGAATATGCATGCGTGGATTGTTTTTGACATCGCTAATCAACGACCAATCTGCCTCGCCGGTGTACATCTGACTGCGTGTACGTCCGTGAATCGAAAGCGCTGCAATACCGCAATCTTGCAATTGCTCGGCAAGGTCTACAATAATTTTACTATCGGCATCCCATCCTAAGCGTGTTTTTACGGTTACGGGGATTTTTACAGCATTCACTACGGCACGTGTAATCTCTAACATCAACGGAACGTTGCGTAGCATCCCTGCTCCTGCTCCTTTACCTGCTACCTTTTTTACCGGACAGCCAAAGTTGATATCTAATACATCGGGACGAGCCTCTTCGCACATCTCTGCTGCACGTACCATCGCATCTACCTCTTTACCATAAATCTGAATCGCAACGGGGCGCTCTTCATCTGCAACGGCAAGCTTCTCGTGCGTTTTAACTACATTACGAATCAGTGCATCACTCGATACAAACTCTGTATATACCATATCGGCACCAAACTTTTTACACATCAAACGGAAAGAAATATCCGTTACATCTTCCATCGGTGCTAAAAAAACGGGGCGTTCGCCCAAATCTATTGAACCTATTTTCATCTTTCTTTATTCTATTCGGTACAAAAGTAATGAATATTTTAAAAGTGGTTGCTCATTCCGCACAAACCTTGTACCTTTGTTCTTTATAATCATTAAAATAACAACACTTTGAATACTACAGATTTCGAAATAATGGCACCCGTGGGATCTTATGACTCGCTTACAGCTGCTATTCAAGGAGGAGCTAACTCCATTTATTTTGGGATAACAGGATTAAATATGCGCTCACGTTCGGCAAATAATTTTACGACGGACGATTTGCGTAACATTGCTGCTATTTGTAAAGAGCACGGAATGAAAAGTTATTTAACAGTGAACACTGTTATCTATGACGAGGATCTTGCATTGATGCGTGAGATTATCGACGCTGCCAAGCAAGCCGAAGTATCCGCTATTATTGCTGCCGATGTTGCTGCCATGTTTTATGCACGTAGCATTGGGGTAGAGGTTCATCTCTCTACACAGTTAAATATTTCTAATATCGAGGCGTTGAAATTCTATGCTCAGTTTGCCGACGTAGTGGTACTGGCACGCGAATTGAACTTAGACCAAGTACAAGGTATATACAATCAAATTATTGCACAAAATATTGTTGGTCCTAACGGCGAACTGATTCGTATCGAGATGTTCTGTCACGGTGCACTCTGCATGGCTGTATCTGGCAAATGTTATTTGAGTTTGCACGAGGCGAATGCTTCGGCAAATAGAGGGGCATGTACACAAATCTGCCGCCGTGGCTATACCGTAAAAGAGAAAGGTAGCGACCGTGAGTTGGATATCGAAAATCAATATATCATGTCTCCTAAAGACCTCAAAAGTATTCATTTTATGAATAAGATGATGGATGCAGGTGTACGTGTATTTAAAATTGAGGGGCGTGCACGTGGACCAGAATATGTGCGTACCGTTGTAGAGTGTTACAAAGAGGGTATCGAAGCCTATTGCGCTGGAAACTTTAACGAAGAGCTGATTGCTGCGTGGGATATACGTCTACGTTCTGTATTTAACCGTGGCTTTTGGGATGGTTACTATTTAGGCAGACGTTTGGGCGAATGGAGTCACAACTACGGAACAGGTGCTACAAAGATTAAAGTCTACATTGGTAAAGGCATTAAATATTATGGCAATGCACAGGTGGCAGAGTTTTTGCTCGAAACACAAACACTCAAAGTGGGAGACGAAATTCTTATTACCGGACCTACAACAGGTGCTGTAACTCAAATAGTAGAGGAGATTCGTGTAAACCTCAAACCAGTTGAAGAGGCTGTTAAGGGAGATTTCTTCTCAATCAAGATTGCCGATAAGATTCGTCCTTCGGATAAGATATTCAAACTAGTAAAACATACTCCACGCGAGTTTTAATACATATAGGTAATGAAAGAACATCAATTTAAAATTCAGTTGAAAGTACGCGACTACGAATGCGACCTGCAAGGTGTTGTAAACAATGCGAACTATCAACATTACATGGAGCATACGCGCCATGAGTTTTTAGAATCGTTGGGCGAAAACTTTGGTGCATGGCACGAGCAAGGTTTGGATGCTTTTGTAAGTAGTGTTAGTATTCAATACAAACAATCGCTTCGCAGTGGAGATTCTATTATCTCTTGCTTAGATGTGGAGAAGGTAGGTATTAAATTGGTCTTTATTCAATATATCTACAGACTCAGTGATGGCGTATTGGCCGCTAAAGGGAAGGTAGAAAATGTGATGGTAAAGGATGGTAAATTAACAAGAGGTGAAGATTTTGAAGCATTGTTGAATAAACTAAAATAGAAACATTATGAGTACGCATCGTTTGTATGAGATAGCTTTGACTCAAATAAAAGGAGTGGGTGATATTACAGCCCGCCAACTACTCGCAGCGTGTGGAAGTGCAGAAGCTATCTTCAAAGAGAAGAAGCAGCTGCTGGAAAAGATTCCCCGCATTGGTAGTACGATTACGAATGAGATTTTTCGTGCCGATGTATTGAGTCGTGCCACCGAAGAGTTGAACTTTGTAGAGAAAAACAAGATTCAAACCTATTTCATAGACGATGCCGCTTATCCCAAACGATTAAAAGAGTGCGAAGATGCACCCATGCTCCTTTATTATAAAGGAAATGGTGCTTTGGAGCGCAAACGTATAATCAGTATTGTTGGTACACGCAAGATTACGCCCTATGGTGTAGATCTGACAGAACAACTACTCAAAGGGCTTTCCGAAGCTCTCCCCGAGCTACTTGTAGTAAGTGGATTGGCCTATGGTGTAGATATTGCTGCACATCGTAGCGCACTAAAAAACAACCTCGATACGGTAGCCGTATTAGCACATGGATTGGATCGCATCTATCCAGCAGTACACCGAAACACGGCAGTAGAGATGCTTGAAAATGGCGGACTACTAACCGATTTCCCAAGCCAAACAACTCCCGACAAACAGAATTTCATCAAACGAAACAGAATCGTAGCAGGACTTTCCGATGCAACCATTGTAATTGAATCTGCCGAAAAAGGGGGTTCATTAATTACCTCAGACATCGCCTTCTCCTACGGAAGAGATGTGTATGCTTTCCCTGGACGTACTAACGATGCGGCATCAAAAGGGTGCAACGATTTAATCAGACAAAACAAAGCCGGACTTATCACCTCTGCTGACGATCTGATTATGGCACTCTGCTGGGATTTAGAAGAGAAGAAAAAGGAGGCGGTACAAACAACGCTCTACTTCGACCTAACGGCAGAGCAACAACAGGTAATGGCACTCATCGAAACAGAAGATCAACGCATTGATGAATTAGCAGAACTATTAAAGCTACCTATTCACGAATTATCAGCTACGCTGTTTGATCTAGAGATGCGGGGGATGATTAAGAATATGCCTGGGGGCATTTATCGGATGGTGTAAAGGATGA
>CAMQTD010000171.1 GCA_947036995.1 uncultured Parabacteroides sp. | reverse complement strand
CTTACCTTCGCGCCATCGCCATTGCACATGGTGGCGATGCAAATGTGCAAAGCATTTTAGGCGAAGGCAGTAAATTCGAAGTAAGACTAAACAGCAACAACAATGACTAAACAGATAAAAGTTCTATTTGTAGACGACGACACAACACTCGGAAGCATGGTGTCGCAAGGGCTTACCTATTTGGGGTATAGCGTACATTACCAATCATCCATGATCGCACTCGAAAGCATCATCAACGAATTTCAACCCAACATTATCATTCTCGATGTAGAGATTGGAGATAAAGATGGCATAGACGACTCATCTCGTATCCGTGCACTCTTTCCCAATACACCCATTATATTTGTCTCCTCACATATTGAAGCATCGTATGTTGAGCGAGCACTCGAAAGTGGTGGGACTACCTACCTCAAAAAGCCTCTTGATATATCAGAACTCGCAGCCTACGTCAAAAGATACGCTGTAACGAAGTCCGACACTAACGTTTCCGTTGGTCTCTTTTCGCTCAATCTCGCCAGCCGCGTGTTGCTGAATAGTGAGAACAACGACTCCACAATCCTAAACAAAAAAGAGTCAGAACTACTCAATCTACTAATCACCAACGCCAACAACGTAGTATCAAGAGAAACAATCATCGCAGAGATTTGGAATGGAGACTACTCCAGCGAGCAAGTACTCAACAACTACATCTCACGGTTACGCAAATGTCTTAGCGAAGACCCACGCATCTCCATCAAGACCGTACCACGTGAAGGGTATCGCTTAATTGTAGAGGCGTGATCGATTTATTGCAGAAGTAGGCTATTTTATCCCTAGAAACCCACGCCCCAGAGGTTCAAATCGCATCAAATCCTTCACCTGTATTATTCAGTGAAACACTGAGTTACGGTGAAGGATCTTTTTTTGCACCTATAAATACTACGCTTCCATCTCTACACGTTTGAGACAGTATACATTGCCATATTTAGTATGGATACGAGGCACATTGAGGAGTATTAGCGCATATGCCAACCCTCTTACTGTTGATTCTCGCATGGCTGCTGGATTTTTCTTTTTCAAGCGATAGAAAATATCGCTAATCCCTAACTTGATACTTTCCGCTTCCGTTTCTACACCAGGTACAAAACAACGAAGAAACACTTCGCTCTCAATGGATGGCTTTTGAAATGGTGCATTGTTTACGCCAATCTCATGCTCTTCTTTATTGGTGAGCCAATGGCGCGTGCCGTTGGCTAGTTCGGCTTTAAGTTGCGCATATATTTGATCGTGGTTGATGGCAGTACAATCTATTTTGGACGATACCACTACGCATAAGAAACGTCTGCTACCGCTCGGGTCGGTTAGGAGTTGTGTGTTGTTGCTTGTTGCAATAAAAGAAGCCAAGCGCGGTGTCATGGCGTTACTACGTTTGTACGCCTTGCGGATATTGAGTAGTGCCATCTGCAAAAGATTTTTGAGTGTAGCCATATTTTTAGGCGTACATTTATCAAACTCATCAATATTGATAAGTCCGAACTCCGTCAATTTACGCGCTGCAGCAGCAGGCGAAGCTAAATCGAACTGATCCGTATAGTATCCCTGCAATACGGCTGGAATAAGCGATTTACAGAACGTAGATTTATGCAATCCCTGTTCGGGGCTAATCAATATCGGCGTTAAACTATTTCCATGCGTTTGGTTCACCTGCGTCCACTGCGCAACGGTGGCAAGCATCCAACGGTGAAAATATTTTACCCAACAACTGTTGTGAGATACGCGCTGCGCCAAATCGGTCAACCGATCCACACCATCCCATGCTGGCAGTGCGTGCATATACGTGGTGAAAGGGTGGTAGCTACCCGTAATTTCAGAATCTACATAACGTGCAATATCTCGATCCCAACAATCAATGCCTGCAAGGCGCGCCGTAATACAGAGCGTATTTAACACGCGTTGCGTAACGAATAGATAAGCTGTTTCGGGCGATTGTATAGCCTTATACTCTGTTTCGTTTGTGAGCAGATTGTAACGAAACAGGTAATTTGCCGAAAGAAACTCCCCAAGTTGAATAATCGGATCGGGGCGCATGTTGCTACTTTTTGTCTGCTTGCTAGGCTGCGCTTGTGGGGTAGGGGATGCTGTTACGGACGCGTTACTAAAAAGTGCAAAAAATTGCTGCATAAAAGCCTTGAATTGTGTCATAATAATTTGTTATTTGAGGTTTATTTGCTACAAATATAAGGTCGTATATGCCCGATTGCCAAATATTTAGCAGTCTATTTTTTAAGAAAATAAGCTACTAAAGAAGTAGTGATAAACTCTTGTTTTCTACCTATTATTTTATTACTTTTGCATATACTATTTATGCATATAACCAAGGTCAAGTGGTCTCTTGACCTTGGTTGTGAGATCGTTTGACCACGGTCATCAGATCACTTGACCATGGTCATCAGCTCTTACAACCACGGTCAAAAACATAAAAAGTATAACCTTGCCTTCTAAAAAGTATAGTATTAGATTCGAGTTAATTATATAAAACTATTATTATGGCAGCACATTATGACTTTTACAAAAATCCTCCTTCACAAAAAACACCGAAGAAGGTACGTTTACATCCGCGCGTTGTAACCCGCACCACCACCACGCCGCAAGAGTTAGCCACGCTTGTTCAAGATCGATGTTCGGCAACTACAGCCGATGTCTCTTTGGTATTGGATTCGCTTCGCAGCGTACTGATACAACAAATCAAGATGGGTAATCGGGTGCATTTTGAAGGGTTAGGTTATTTTATGATGACGCTAACGGCTGAGCCAGTCCGAGATGAACATGCGATTCGTGCCGAGTCGGTACATTTTAAGTCCATCTCCTTTAGACCCGAAGCAGGGCTAAAAAAAGCATTCACAGGTATACGTCTCGAACGTGCACCACAAAAAGCTCACTCCGCCACGTTAACAGACGAGGCAATCATTGACTATTTAGCCAACTATTTCGCGACACACCAAAGCATCTCCCGCAGCGAGTTTCAAGCCCTATGCGGTTTGCAGCAAACAACGGCTGCCACAAGACTAAAATCGTTGGTCGAAAAAGGTATTCTTGTCAAAATAGGACTGCATAAATTCCCAGCCTATATGTTTGCGGACGAATTGAGGTAAATGAGCAAAAAAAAAGATCCTTCACCACATCTTGCTGTCATTAAGCAAGATGCAGGTGAAGGATTAAATGCGATTTGAACCCTTGGGTGCTGCTTTTTATATCCTATTTGCATCCGATATTATAGCGTAATCAATTATAAGGATGAAGAAGAATTCAACGTCTCAGTTGACATTCAATCGACAGAAGCAAGTTCATAAGCCTGTAATTAGTGCAGTTTGAAACTCCAATAATGCAAAGTTAGTGCAGTTTAGAAATGAAAAACATGCAATTTAGTGCAGTTAACTAGAATAATATGCGTTATATTTGTATAGAATAATTAGCAAATCATTATTACTATGGGTACAAATAAATACACGCAAATTATTGCAGACCAACAAATAGAGGTCGAACAATTCGAGTTAAGTAAAATATGTAATCGTCCAGAAGAGGCATTAGTGGACTTAGATAGCCCATTAGCGCA
This sequence comes from uncultured Parabacteroides sp., assembly GCA_947036995.1. Classification (GTDB taxonomy): domain Bacteria; phylum Bacteroidota; class Bacteroidia; order Bacteroidales; family Tannerellaceae; genus CAMQTD01. Next base: position 1,095 of record CAMQTD010000171.1, on the reverse strand, counting down.
GATTGTTATTGGTGTACGGCGATGTGGTAAATCTACATTGTGTCATACCGTTTTGAAGAAAAGTGGTATAACATACGCCTATGTTAATTTTGACGATGAGCGTTTTGCAAATCTCACGGCAGAGGATTTGAACGATGTTTTGGAGTCGCTCTATATGGTTTATGGAGATTTTAATCACCTATTTTTAGATGAGGTACAGAACGTTAAGGGGTGGAACTTGTTTGTCAATAGATTGCTTAGGCAGAAGATGCACCTTATAATTACAGGTTCTAACGCCAAGCTACTCAGCAGCGAACTTAGCACCTATCTCACGGGGCGATACAATCAAATAGAACTATTCCCATTTTCATTTGCAGAATATTTAAGACTCAATGAGATAAAAATTAATGCGTTAACAACTAAAGATATTGCATTCCAAAAGGGAGCATTCGAGACGTATATTGTAAGTGGCGGTTTTCCAGAACTGATTAACTTGAAAGATCACAAAGGCTATATAAGGCAGCTCGTAAATAGTATTGTTACAGTCGATATTAAAAGGCGTTTTAAGATTCGCTATCTTGATGCACTTATGAAGATCACGAACTATATGATAGCTAACTTTGCGCAAGAGGTGAGTTATAAGGCAGTGGCAGAGATGTTCGGTCTTGGCAGCCAGCATACAGCAGAGAACTATATAAATTATCTTCGTCAAACATACCTACTTGTTGGCATAAACAAATTCTCATATAAAGCACGTGAAAGAGTACGTGCCGAAAAGATGTATCTCATTGATCCTGCGCTGCTTTCTCAGCAAGAGAACAACCTTACTGGAGACAATATCGGTTGGAGGATAGAGAATATTGTTTATTTGGAGCTGTTGCGTCGTCGTAAGATAGCGGATGTTGACATATATTATTACCGCACAAGCTACGAGATAGACTTTGTATTGAGTAGAGGGTTGAATGTTTGTGAGTTGATTCAAGTCTCCGCTTTTATTGACAAGGAGAAGACTTTCAAACGTGAATGTGCAGCACTTATAAAGGGAGCTAAGGAGTTGAAATGTGATAACCTCACACTTATAACGATGGGCAACAGCAAGCAGCACGAAGTGGATGA
>CAMQTD010000170.1 GCA_947036995.1 uncultured Parabacteroides sp. | reverse complement strand
TTTTGATTTTCTTAATGTGCGCCTTTTATTATTTCCAACATAATAGAAGAAAAAAGGCATTGCTCCAACAAAAGAAACTAACACAACTAAAAGAGCAACAACAAGAGCAAGCACTGAAACAGATGGAGAAGAACAAACAACAAATTGAGAATCTTACATTTGAAACTGAACTAACCGAACTAAGACGATTAAAATACATACAAGAAAATACCGTCATAGCCAACACCGTTCATAGTCAAGACGAACTGATAAAAACATTTACAAAGTCGGACATCTACCGCAAGTTTCATTATACCAATACACAGGAAATAACATCAGAAGATTGGACTCTATTAATAGAAGGGCTAGACCTTACTTACGATTTCAGAAATAAAATAATAGACTTGCTTCCCAACATAAGCGAAAAGAAAATAAGAGCATGCTACTTAACTAAGATTGAAATTAACCCCACAAGAATGGCCGATTTATTGAACACAACCAATTCAAATATGGCAAATATCCGTGGTAGATTATATAAAGAGATAACAGGGGAAAAAGAATCTGCTGAGAAATTTAATAAATTCATACGTGATATTCGGTAATCATTGCATTTATAATCCCTTAAAACATAACTAATTAATAATTTGTGAACAAATTGGGGAATGAATGTGAACTAATTGGGGAATCGAAATCTTGTTTTATAATCGGAAAGGTAATAAATTCGACAATTAATCATAAAGTAAAACTTAATATTTAAAATCATGAATGCATTTAAAATTGGTTTAACCATTTTCTCTATTGTTCTTTTTTTAGTTTCCTGCAATAAAGAAGATTCTGATATTGTACGAAAGGTTACCATTACTGTTGATTCAAAAACCAAAGAGTATAGCCCTTGGGGATCAGAAACAATTTGTGAAGGATTGAACATCAACGAAAAAGGTAGTAAAGAATGGATGGTTATAGGAATAGATGCTATCGAAGGTTTTAAATACGAAGAGGGATATGAATATAGCCTTTTGGTAGAAATAACAGTTTTAGCAAATCCACCATTAGATGATACTAATCATAGGTATAAAATGATTGAACTTATATCAAAAACCAAACAATAGGTCAAAAATAATTACCTCCTTGGATATAAACAAAGTCTTCAGTTTCCCTTCAACTAAAAATACAAGTTATATGAAAAAGAAAAAAACATTACTATCATTTGTTATTGCAATGCCTATAGCGACAAATTTACTTATTCTTGCAGTTATCGCAACTTTGCTACCGGCATGCAATAAACATGAATGCCCAGAACAAGAGATTGCTACTGCTTTTTCGGACAACCCCGATTATTGGGGACACTTTAACGGCACCATAAACGATAACCAATATGATCATACAAACAGCGAGCCATATGAAGGGAAGATCGAAGGTAATGCACGGCAAATTAGAGAAGGCATACATATGACCAGATTTATTACTATATATATCAATAAAAAAACCACAATGTATATTAGTGTAGCAAGCATGGTGCCAGGTTCTAGAAATATAAAGTTTTCGTATTGGAATGGGGATAGATATGAAGATAGTGCTGTCACTTTAAAAGTTATTGGAGACGACAAAACTGTAAAACGTTATATCCCCAGTGAAGACAATCAATTAAAGTTAGATATTTCGAATGTAGTATGGTTTTCTGAACATGACAGGCCGTATATTGAAGCGAACCTTAAAGGAACATTATATGAGGAAGTAAATTCGACTGATTCTATAACTGTAGATATTAACTTCGGTATATAATAGGCTTTATCTAAATATTATGTGCGAATTAATAATTACCTGAACAATGTCACATTACCTATGTAAATTATATAATGCAGTTGAATTCAACTAATAAGTAATAGTTATGAAAAGACGGACATTTTTTCTATTTTATACATCGTATTATTAATGAGCTTCTTAAATGAGTTAATCATCCCTGTTCCTAATGGTCGTACAGCAGCAATCGGTGGTGCCATAATTCTTGTGGGAATAATACTCGTAGAGCGGTTAGTGATGTATATAACTAGCCACAGAGAGAAGGGAAAAGAAGATTCAGACACCTAAAAATAAAATATTATGTATATACTATTAGAGTCCTTCATTATGCACAATAGGTATAAGATGGGGAATTTAACTAAGATTATTTTAGTCGTATTCGTATCATTACATTTTAGTGTAGACGATACTTTTCTTTTGAGGTATATTATCTTGTTCTCTCTGATAACATTCGGCTTTTTATCTTCTCCTAGAAGTATTGTGATGAATGATAATGAGGTTAAGTATAACTTGGGATGGAAAGAGAAAATTGAAAATATCTCTTCATTTACTGTTCATAACAAGGATATATATTTACATATATCAAATGGAAAGATTCGTAAGATCAGAAATATTGCCTCCTTTGATATAGACAAAGTCATCAGTTTCCTTTCAACTAAAATACAAGTTATATGAAAAATAAAATTCCATTATTATTAATTCCTACTGCAATGGCTATGGCTATGGGAGCAATTCAATTTGTCTTTCCGCTATGCAAGCGTTTTGCAGAAGCTACTTTTAGTAATCAAAGTGGTGGTGTAATTAACGTGTTAATAAATAACATACGCTGAGAGAATCTGAGTGGTTAATTAAATATTTAATATTATCATTAGTTATGGCTAAATTAAAAATCTCAAAAACAAGTACGTTCGGATTGATCATCTGGAGTATTTGGAATGTGTGGACCGTAGTGTCAATTGTGTTAGTATTCGTCATACAGTCGTTGTTGCGCAGTTATGTAATGGAGCATTTTGATGTAGTTCAAGGTACACATGAAGCTGGTTTATTTGGCATGCTTATAGCTGCTATCAGTTTAGTATTGGCGTTGTTACTTCTATTGATAATTAGATTTTTCTACAAGAAGTACAAAAGGTAATTACCAATACCGCATTATCATTATGCAATCAAATTACCAATTAAACAACCAATATCACTATTTTAACCCTCTTTCTCTAACAGCACAAAAATACCAAATGGCGAAATAGAGCAGATTATATAGTTTTTATCGACCAAAAAGCATGTTTCCACAATTACATGCATACTTTTTTGCTGTTACACAGGTACTTTTTGACCAACGCATGCATACCTTTTCCTAAGAAAGTACCTATGTAATTGCCTAAAAGTATACGGATTCTTCTAAAAATGTAGTAGTCTGCGATTAAATAAGTGCTTTGCGTGGTCAAAAGAGTCATGTTGCGATCTAATTCACTAAGTATCACAGATAAAATAGAAGTAACATATTGACTACTAAATACTATAAACAGTTTCATTTACACCCTCTCTAAGCAAAGATAAATCATTAAACGACAGTTAAAATAGCATATCTATTTCGTTTTAACAAACCGCAACTTCGCCAGAGTAGCGTATTAATAAACACCTTCATAACCAACAAGCTACGCGCGATTGAGCAGAAACAAAAATATCATTTTGACAAATTGTATATTTGTCAAAATGATATTAGCATAAATAGATGCGCTAATGACTAACGCAATAGATCGAATGTTTTAATTCCCTTTAAGTAGTATGTTTTCAACAAACTCCCTCGGTAAAGACCTTTGGGAGAAGGCTCGACCGTGTGCAATAAATTAGCCTCTCTTATTTGTTTATACGCTACTTTCATGCGTTTAAAATCTCGCCTTGCACGGTAAACAGCGTAAGCATTTTGTAGGTGTCCGCAGCATAAGAACTTTGTAGCTGCTACATAGTCTAACACAAAGCGCAGACCGAAAACGAAAGAAAGCTCCTCCGTTGGGAGATTCTTATAGAGCATCAACAGGTTATTGCGGAAGTTTAGGTACGTTTTCTGTGGACTCTCTACCGAAAGCGTTGCACCGCCTACGTGGTAGACTACGGATTGTGGCGTACAGATAATCTTGTATCCCCTACTCTTCAACCGCCAACAGAGATCTATCTCCTCTTGATGGGCAAAGAATTGAGCATCTAATCCGCCAACAGCGTGATACAGTGACTGACGAATCAGCAAGCAAGCACCCGTAGCCCAAAATATTTCGAGCGGCGTGTCGTACTGTCCACGATCTTCTTCTACCGTATCGAGCATACGCCCACGGCAAAAGGGGTAACCAAAGCGATCCATAAATCCACCACAAGCACCAGCATACTCAAAATGTGTTCGGCAGCGAGCGGCAAGAATCTTAGGCTGCACAGCGGCAAGCATCGGGTCGCTATCTAAAGCCTTCAGCGGTGCATCGAGCCAATGTGGGGTAACCTCTACATCGGAGTTGAGCAGTACGTAATAGGTTGCATCTACCTGTTTGAGGGCTTGATTGTAGCCTTCGGCAAATCCGTAGTTACGTGCGAGTTCAATCACTCGAATCTGTGGATAATGTGTTTTGATATAGGCAACGGAAGCATCGGTGGAGGCATTATCTGCCACTATAAGTTCGACCGTTGGGTCTGTTGAATGGGCTACAAGGGCTGGTAGGTAGGCTTTTAATAGCTTTAAACCGTTCCAATTTAGTATTACAACGGCTACTTTATACATCTGCTTGCTCCTTTTTGTGCTTCCAGCGTTTATGTGTCCACAACCAATAGGCAGGATTACGGAGGATTGTCTCTTCCATCATGCGGGTGTAAGTTTCGGTAAGTTCAAACTCGGGCGATTGCTGTGGGTGTTCGCATACTAAGCGAAAAGCACTCTCGTAATAGCCACGTTTGAT
>CAMQTD010000169.1 GCA_947036995.1 uncultured Parabacteroides sp. | reverse complement strand
TTGGGATATACAAAGCGGAAGGTTAATTTAACCCTCCACCTATATCCGTTTATGCGTGTTTGTTTAGCTTGTTTTAATCAATCTCTTTTTCTAAAAGAACAATCTTTCCATCTTTTCTTGTTGCGAAAGTATATTCATATTCAGTATTGATCGACTCTAATTCGAAGCTAAATGTTTTGATGTAACTTACATTGACATGCGTGAACTCTTTCAATTCAACAGATACCAGTGTATGGGCTGTAGGTTTTAAAGGATTGCCCTCTGGGTTTGCGTTAAACCATGCAGCAATGGCTTCTTGCTCGGCTGTAGCTAGTTTTCCGAATGTAGCATCAAATTCAATCTCTTTATCTAATAATGTGAGAGATGCATCGAATCTAACCTCAAACTCAGATGTTATGCCATCTATTGTAACTAAGCCATCTACTTCGATGTTACCATTGTTAGCGCTCTCGGCTTCAATAATTACAGTTTTAGCATTGGGGAATACACTATTTACAGCATCTATCAATGCTTGTGTAATAAGTGTATTTGAGGTGTTGTTATCGTTCTCATCTACATCAAAAGACTCTTTCATGTATATTACTTCAAATGTTTTGGAGTCGATAATGATTTTTGCTTCACGGTTTGGATTGATCTTGTTTTCGACTTCGTAGATGTATACGTTGTTAAAGGTTAGTCCACCTTCTCCTTCACTGTACTCATATTCAACCTCGTTTAATGTCCACAAAGTAATATCTGCATATACAGTTGCATTAAAAGCATTTTGAATTTCTACAGGGATTGCGCTGATGGAGTATTTATCGTACGTAGTATTGTCAAAAACTTTAGAGACTGCATTGTTCGACTTGTCTGCGTACCAAATTTCTTTTGCTACGGTAACATTGTTACGTACAGGTTGCATTAAATTAAATTTAACAACTGCATGGTTCGAGCCATTAACACTCCATTGTGTGTTTGTCGTGTTGTTTCCAGCGAAATCTTTTGCAAACTGAGCTTTAGCAGCAGAGACCAATGTTTCAGTCTTAATCTCTTCTGTCGAAGTCGCATCTTCGTTGCACGACGTGAGCGTAAAGCCAGTCATCATGGTGTAAATAAATAGTAAATTTCTCATTTGATTTGTTTTATGTTTAATTTTCAATATTCTATTGCTACCCTTCAGTGATATTGATATCAATGGGTTAAAAAACATGCTTATTGTTTCTTATTGCAAAATTATAACACAAAACTGAAATGATACTGAAATTATTAGATTTAGGGATATACTAAGTATCCAAAAGCATTTGGTATAAAATAAGCGTGTATTGGATCACACATCTATTCTTAGTGCAATCGTTTTTTATAAAACAGCGTAAAGATCGTGATTGCCGTAGTCGCTGAAATGATATCTGAAATTGGTTCCGATACTATCACGCCAAACTGTTTATCTTCAAAGAAATTCGGTAATATATAAATAAGAGGTACAAGCAGTACGATCTTGCGCAGTATTGCAATAAACAGTGATATTTTAGCCTGTCCTAAGGAGACAAACACCTGTTGGCAGACAATCTGTAAACCATATATATAGACTCCTAAGAAATAGATCGGTATAAACAGTGCTGTCATCTCGATCAACTGACTCTCAGTTGTAAATATCCTTACAAAACTATGCGGAAACAGCATCAGTGCTGTGCACAATATAAATATATAACATCCACCAGATAGCAGAGCAAGCCTAATACAATGCCTTACTCGCGACAGGTTACCTGCTCCAAAATTATAACTCACAATTGGTTGTAGCCCTTGCGATATACCATGAAGAGGCATTATGGCTATTTGTAGAAGTGATGTTAAGATCGTCATTGCACCAACAGCCAAATCACCCCCATACTTTAAGAGCTGCGTGTTTAATGATATTAGCACCAACGACTCTGTGCTTTGCATCACAAATGGCGCTATACCTAATGATACGATACTCCAAACCACACTCCATTTCGGGAGTAAGAAGCGGCTTCTGAGCTTTAATGTATCACTTTTTAAGCGAAGAAAAAGGATCACCCAAATAGCAGATACAGCTTGAGATATAACCGTAGCATACGCTGCCCCTTTAACACCCATACCGAGTGTAAATATAAAGATAGGATCGAGCACTATATTGATAACAGCACCTATCAGTATAGTTGCCATACTTGTGCGTGCAAACCCTTGTGTATTGATAAACGGATTCATCCCAACCGCAATAAGCGAAAAGAGTGTACCCCAAAGATATATTCCTAGATAATCCGAGGCATAGGTTATGGTTAGTTCGCTTGCTCCAAACAGAAATAATAGCGGCTCGGCAAATATCGAAAACAGGGTAGTTATTAAAATAGATACCACGACTAGCATTGTAAAACTAGCGGTCATTACCTCTTCGGCACCTGCTCTGTCTTTAATTCCTAACTTCATCGAACAGCGCGGTGCGCCACCCATTCCGAATAGCAAACTAAAAGCACCAACCAGTAGTATTATAGGAAAAGTAACACCTACACCAGCGATTGCTACTTCGCCATCGTCCATTCTGCCAATGTATATTCGGTCTATTATATTGTATAATAGATTTACTACTTGTGCTATTATGGCAGGTATAGCTAATTTTAAGAGTAGCGAACCTACTTTCTCTGTTCCTAATTTCGTCATCTAGTTATTAAAATGTTACGTGTAAGTGGTTAGTCTGCGCACTCAATTGAATACGATAATGCTATTTATCAGCAAATTGAGCAAAATGTTCGCGATGGTTTTCGCCCCAATCGTCGATCATATCCAGAATCGGTAATATATCCTTACCTACCTCTGTTAAGAAATATTCGGAGCGTGGAGGCAATTCAGGGTATATAATCTTGCCAATAACACCATGCTCCTCTAACTCTTTAAGCTGTTGGTTTAGCACTCTGGGCGTAGCTTCGGGTATGCTTTTATGAATTTCATTGGGGCGTTTAGCTCCTTGACGTAGCATATCGATCAAGCAAGGCTTCCACTTAGCGCCTATAACACACATTGTTATACGTATACCACAAGATAGATCTAATGGCGTTTTCCTTTCATACATATCGTTAATATTTTATGCAAAGGTATGCATTTATCTATAGGCATACAAAGGATGTGTGTATATAGATAAATTTATCAGTATAGGAATAATTCGTCACTACTTGCATGGTTGTGATGTATACTGTATTTTTGTATCGTACAAATAAAATAAACAGATGAACAATTTTGAATTTAACAACCCAGTCAAACTGATCTTTGGTAAGGGACAAATCGCTAAAATCGCTCAAGAGATACCTGCAGATGCTAATATTATGATTACCTATGGCGGTGGATCAATCAAGAGCAATGGTATTTACGACCAAGTTATCGCAGCATTAGCAAATCATAAATATATCGAATTTGGAGGTATAGAGCCAAACCCAAAGTACGAAACATTGATGAAAGCTGTTGAGATAGCAAAACAGGGTGGTGTAAATTACCTTTTGGCAGTTGGCGGTGGATCTATTATTGATGGTACAAAATTCATTGCTCTATCGATGGGCTATAAAGGTGATAGTGCTTGGGAGTTGATGCTTAACCCTGAACTTATGGAAACAATGAATCCGATTGCTTTAGCTGCGATTTTGACTCTACCTGCTACAGCATCAGAGATGAATTGTGGTGGTGTAATTTCAAGAATTGAAACGCAAGAGAAGTTTGCATTTAGTCATCCAGGTGCATATCCACAATTCTCGGTGTTAGATCCTACAGCTTGTTTTTCGCTACCTAAAAAGCAAGTCGTGAATGGGCTTATAGATACTTTTGTTCATATCATGGAGCAATATATAACATACCCTTGCAACTCGTCGATACAAGATAGATTTAGCGAAGGTGTTTTACTAACAATTGTAGAAGCTGCACCAGCATTATATAAAGACCACTCTAACTACGATACCGTTGCAAACTATATGTTGGCTGCAACCATGGGATTGAATGGCTTTTCGGCTATGGGTGTGCCACAAGATTGGGCTACACACATGATCGGTCACGAATTAACAGCATTGCACGGATTAGATCACGGACTAACTTTAGCGCTCGTAGAGCCTGCCTTGCTTGAAGTAATGAGAGCAGAAAAAGGGGATAAATTAGTACAATATGGTGCGCGTGTATGGGGAATCACAACAGGATCTAAAGAGGAAAAAGTGGATGCAGCAATCAAAAAAACAGCTGAATTCTTTGAATCTTTGGGTATTGTGTCAAGCCTAAAACATTACGGCGTAACAGAAGAGAGCATTGATAGAATCTGTAAACGATTCGAAGAAAGAGGTTCTAAACTAGGTGAAAACGGTACAATCACACATGTTGAAGTAAGAAAAATACTTGAAAAAGCATATTAAGTAAAGCGCTTAGCTAACGCTAGACCAATAAAAAAGGCTGTCAGATATTCAATTGAACGAATAGCTGACAGCCTTTTTTTTATATGCTACTTGTAATCGGGGAGGCGATTACAAGGTTGTTTTAGTATTTAAATCCATACTTCTCATTTGGATACTCAATCGTAGTACCTTTTTGATCTGCTACGGTCAATTTAAGTTTGCCTCCATTGTGATCGAAGAACTCAACTCTAATTTTATGTAACCCTTTTGCTAAAGCCTTCTGTCCTACAACTTCGCGTAGTGCATGTGCTCCATCATTGTTTACAACCTCCTGATCATTCATATATAGCATTGAACCATCATCAGATTGTAATTTAAATGTATATACATCGCTCTTAGGAG
>CAMQTD010000168.1 GCA_947036995.1 uncultured Parabacteroides sp. | reverse complement strand
TGAAATTCACTTGTAAATGCTGCGTACCGTTGCAAATACTCTTCTTGTGTTGTACCCTCAATACGGATAGAAAGGTTTAAATCTCGTTCGTCCCACATTGGGGAGTTATGAATAACCTCCTTACCTGGTTGAAGCCTTGATTTGTTTTCTACGAACTCTTTTAGTGGGGGAGGGGTTAGCAGATTTTCTAAAAAACCTACACCCATGCTTACGCCCCAAGTAGTCCAAGCATCTTTCTCGTTTATATATAAATCTCCTGTCATAATATTTTATTATTTAGTCTGTTACAAATTTAGTCAATAGGGTACAATCAGCAACTAAAACACTTTGCTAATACTAAACACTTATTCAAGTGTTTGCATATTCAATTAGATACAATGCAATTCAGCTTTATTCTGCGTACAAAATTACTTAATATGAAAGAACGTGTGAAGTATTAGAACTGATAATGTTTCACACTATTCAAAAGGTGAGAAAATAATTTGACTGCAGCTAATTCTTACAGCCAATTGTTAAAGTTGCAACGTTTCAACGTCTTTTAGTGGTACTCCTTTGGGTATTTAAACTTTAAACCTCTATATTTGTATTATAATTATGATGCATCGATGTATCGCAGCATGAAAAGTTCAAATTAAAACATAAACAAGTGCCTTAGTGCCAGATATTATGGGAAGTAATTTCAAAACAAAGAAACAAAATCTTTCTGTGAATGATAGTAACAAAAAGAGTAAAGGTGAAAGACTAGGATGGAAATCTATAAGTGAATATAAGACTGTACCATTAAAAGAAATCATTGGTAAAGGAAATATTGTTAATGAAACATACAGTTATCAGGATACATGTGTTAGGCTTATACAGTAATGTTAGATTGTATAAAGCCATATCAGATACACTTCATTCAGAAATCGTCACCAACAGCAAGTAATAAAGAATTTAATTTTTCATACATATATAAATTCTATACTAATAAGACAGACAATTACCAAAGACTTAAATATATAATAAGAACAGAATGTATTGATGATGTTTTTGCTGTAAAATTTTATGCAGCAAGAGACAGAAAACTGGATGAAAAATATAATAGGATAATAAAGGCACATAATTATACTGATACGTTGCGAATATTTCTTACTTGTGCTCACATAGTGCCTTTAATTTTAGAAAAGCACCCGATGTCTTCATTCGTTATTAATGGAGCTCAAAGTATGGATATTAGGGATAAGATAGAAGGTAAGGATAATAATCAGAGATTTAGATTATACAAGAATGTTGCAATGAGGTTATTTGGTAAACAACTTTTTGAGCATTATGAATATAAGGAAATTAGTTCATATTTGATGATAAACAAAACAGAATGTTTGAATATAGAAGAAAAGAAGGAGCGAATAAAAAAAACCTTTCTTGAAATATACGATATAGAAATATAAAAGCGGATTGATAGTCCGCTTTTTTTGATTATATCCTCTGTGTCTAAATACATATTACAAGCATCCAAATCATAATATTTTCACTGTTTCGTCCTTATTTACAATTAACTCACCACCTATATTTTCAACGAGGATAACGACGTAGTTAGAAGCATTAATCTCAACCTTACCACCGTGCATAACAATCACCTTATGAACCTTTGTGTTATCCGTATACGTGAGCTTTGCATCTGTTTTACCAATAATACCCACATTTGGAATATTGACTTTCTCCACTGGCCCAGCATCTACAAATACGCCATAAGGCTCAACCCCTTGTTTCATTTCTTGAAACATAGCCAAAGGAGGGTAATTCTTCCCTTTGCAAAACTCTCTACCCTGTGCAGAGAAGAAAAGCCATACAAGGCTTTTCCAATCGCTTACACTACTTGATTTACCACACGCCCCAAGGTAGGCTGCTGTTTTCGTTACATCTGATGCTATCATAATTTTTCAAGTTTTTTATTCATACTATCCATTTTTTCGCCCATTACTTTCAAAGCCTTTACAGTGTCCTTTGTATTCGTTTTTATCTGTTCCAACTCATAGTAGGACTGTTCAGCAATCATTTTTAAGCCATTCATTGATTCAAGAGCCGATAAGCTTAATGTTTCAATGCTTATCGTTTTTGCAAGCATAGCCAATAACGCATCTGATTGTTTGATGGATTGGAAACGAATATCTTCACCTGCCATCTGTAAAGCTGTAAATCGACCGTTCAACTCGTTGCCTGTGTCTTGAGTCATTGCCTGAATACCTTTACCTGTGGCATTTTGTTGGGAATCGCTATCTCCGCTTAAATAATCATCCGCCCAACTGAATTTATCATTAACTCTATTAACTTCATCTTCTACGTATTTATCAAGCTGTTCTTGTTCCCAACCCTCCATGACACCATCAGACATATACCCAAGTATCATTTCTCGAATCTTTGCTACTGTGTCACCAAGACCTTCAGAGGATTTTATCATTTCAACGATGACACCCTTAATCATGTTCTTTGCAACGTCTTTCATGGATTTGGCACGATCTTCCCCTGCTGCCCACGCATCAACATAAGCTTGAGCAAATTCATCAATAGCAGACTTTAAATCTTGCCCAAAGATCGCATCTATAGCTTTTTCTTTGTTCTCTTCTATAGTCTTGTTGATATCCTCTATTTGTTGTTGCCACTCCTCTATACGACCATCATCGGTTTTCTTTTTATCTTGCTCCTCCATGATTTGATTCTGAATGAGAACTTTTTGCTGTTCAAGAAGTTTCTCTTGCTGCTCAATCAATTTGGAAGCATCCGTAGAATATGCTTTTGCGATCGAATCGCCTAGTTTTTCATACGTTTCATCAAGAACTTCTATCTGTTCTTGCATAACCTGTATGCGCTTCTCATTCTTTTCATCATGTATTTTTGCAACGGATCCAGCCAAAGAACTTACTAACCCGATCGCTGCACCGGCTGCTGCTCCCCATGGCCCGAATGCTGCACCTGCTTTTGCACCGTCCATGGTTGCACCCATAGCATCCATGGCTACATTCAAACCACTTGTTACGCCTTCAAGGGCATCACCACCAAAAGCATCGCTCAAACTTCCAAGTGAGTTAGATAAGAACTGTCCTGCTTGCATGACATCGTTCATACCTTCACTTACCTCTGCGAGAGCTTCATTAAATTGTTTGGAGTCTGAGGTAGACGAAAACATCTTCTTCAAACCGCCTGATATTTTGTTTAATGCAGTCTCTGAGTTATTGGCTTCTGTTGACACATTGGCGATTTCGTCCTTAATGGATTTGAGCTTATCAGGGGATTTAACGAGTAGATCAAATTGTTCTTGAGTGATTCCGAACAAACCCTTACCTTCTGAATCGGTTTCGAACTCTCCACCATTGACGTAATCAAGCATCTTTTGTGCTTCGTCTGCAATGGTACGCATATCATCAACGGTTCGCTTACTCATATCAGAGAATAGCTTCGTGATAATTGAAGTCTTCTTTTGTGCTTCATCATCTACGGAAGCAAGCTCTTTCTTCATCTCTTCACCAAGGGATAACTTTTCACCCTGTGTAGTGGCTTTAGAAATCCGCTCGTTATACAGATCTGTTATAGCTTGACGTTTCTGCATATACTCACCATAGGAAGCAAGATGCTCATTCATGGCTTGCTTCTCTTCTTCAAGCGTTTTCTTGTTGAGGTGGGAAATTCTCGAATCTTTTCTATTTGTAGCATTCTCTTTTGATTGAGATACTCCAACTTGTAAAAGACCTGTTAAGGGCTTATCACCATTCAACTTGATTAATTCAGCTTCATTATCCGAGATTAAAGCGATTTCTTTTTTGTAGTCAAATTCTATCTGAGCGCGCTTCTTTTTAGATCCCTCTTGCATTAAAGAAATGGTGTCTTGTTGGTTTTTTAATTCCAACTCTTTTTCTTCTTTTGCGAGCTTTTTCTTATTCTCTAACGACTTATCTACTTGCTTTGAATCTGTTACACCACCAAGCCCTTTATACGTTGTTTCGGCTTCTTTATGTTGGCTTTTTGCTTTATAATATTGCTCTGGTGAAAAATCAGCTTTGTCTTTTTCAATCTTAGCTAATTCGGCTTTAGCTTTCTGCCAGTCTTCTTTAGCTTTTTTGAGTTTGTCGGCATAAGAACCATCCTTTTTATCAGGAGTGTCAATAGATTCAAGGGTAGTTTCCTTTTCTTTAATCGCTTTTCCTTTTAATTCAAGAAGCCAAGAATTAGGAGAAAACCCTCCATTTGTAATTAAATCTTTATTGACTATCAACTTTAATTCATCATATTCTTGTTGAAGTGATTTAATATTAGCTTTTAAAGAAGCTACTTTCACCTCTTTAGGTTGAGCACTCCAAATTGCCTCTTGATGTATTTTTTCATCATTAGCAATATCGCGCCTTAAATTCTTTATTTCTCGTAACTCCTCAATCTCTTGAGAGGTGCGTGTCATGGTTACCACTGTTCCTGGACCACCCGTAATAGAACCACCCACGGTTTCAGTATATGTTTTGTTACGTTCTATTGCATCAAGCAGCCTTTGTTCTTTTTTTAAGCGATATTCCTTTTCGCTTTCTTTGTTCAAAAGCTTCTTAGCGTTAGTCATATCTAAGGTAGCTAATGTTTCACGACTGTATGCAGACGTTAGAGCAGGGGAGATACTTTTTAATTCGTTATATGCCTTTATTTTTGAGTACTCTGTTTCTACTTCAGATCGAATAGTACTAATAAGTTCTTCTGCTTTCTGTTTGCGCTCGTTCTGTGTATCGAGTAATTTTTTATTCTCTTCGTTTAGCTTCTTCTGTGCTCTTTCGGCTGCCGTTAGTCCAT
>CAMQTD010000167.1 GCA_947036995.1 uncultured Parabacteroides sp. | reverse complement strand
ACCTAATTTAAAAATAGATAAGCAACATGAAGATTGAAAAGATTAAAGCAAGAGAGATTCTTGATTCAAGGGGAAATCCTACTATCGAAGTAGATGTATGGTTAGAGTCGGGAGCATTTGGGCGTGCAGCCGTTCCATCGGGAGCATCTACCGGAGAGCACGAAGCAATAGAACTGCGTGATGGAGATAAGAAACGCTACGGAGGTAAAGGCGTGCTGTCAGCAGTGAAGAATGTAAATTCGATAATTGCCCCAGCACTAAAAGGCATGAGCGCCTTAGATCAGCGCGCCATAGATAAGGCATTGATAACGCTAGACGACACAAAAAACAAAAAGAAATTAGGAGCTAACGCCATGCTAGGGGTATCGCTTGCCGTAGCACGTGCAGCAGCACATTGCTTAGATATGCCACTTTACCGCTATATTGGGGGTACCAATGCCTATGTATTACCTGTGCCGATGATGAATATCATTAATGGAGGTTCGCACTCTGATTCGCCCATTGCATTTCAAGAATTTATGATTCGCCCGATAGGAGCAACAAGCTTTAGAGAAGCCCTACGTATGGGTTCGGAAGTGTTTCATGCACTTAAAAAAGTGTTGCACGATAGAGGATTGAGTACAGCCGTAGGAGACGAAGGCGGTTTTGCCCCTGTGCTAGAAGGTACCGAGGATGCATTAGACTCCATCCTTATGGCAATTAAAAATGCTGGCTACGTAGCAGGCGAAGATATAACGATTGCCCTAGATTGTGCCGTGTCGGAGTTCTACAAAGATGGACTATACGATTACTCTATATTCGAAGGACCAACAGGCGTGAAACGCACACAAAAGCAGCAAGCAGCCTACCTAGCCGAATTAACAGCGAAGTATCCAATCGACTCGATCGAAGATGGTATGGATCAAAACGATTGGGAAGGATGGAAGATGCTTAACGAACTGTTAGGTAACACCTGCCAAATCGTAGGAGACGATCTGTTTGTAACCAACGTAGATTTCTTAGCAAAAGGCATTGCAGAGCGTTCGGCAAACTCAATCTTAATCAAAGTAAATCAGATCGGTACACTTTCCGAAACATTGGATGCCATAGAGATGGCACACCGTCATGGATACACCAGCGTAATATCGCACCGCTCTGGCGAAACCGAAGATGCCACCATTGCCGATATCGCCGTAGCCACCAACTCAGGACAGATCAAAACAGGCTCACTAAGCCGCTCTGACCGCATGGCAAAATACAACCAACTGCTCAGAATCGAAGAGGAGCTAGGCGATCTTGCAGTGTATGGTTATAAGCAGGTGTGTGCGAAGTGATTTTGAGGGGATAGATTAATCTATTTCGAATGTATATGAAGCAGTCTTTTTTCTTGCAGTAATCAGATAAGAGCTGATCGCTGCAAGAAAGGGCTGCTTTTATTGTTGTTTATTGACTAATTTGTAAAAAATCCCCTCCAAATTACGCACGCTCTCACATAAATTATTTACTTTTGCGTAATCGTTTGCGCAACCTGTTGTGTAAGGGTGTAAAATTACTAACAAGAAAAGATTATACAAGCATGAAAACAAATTACGAATTACGCTATTCTGCTAACCCAGTAGATGCAAAGAGTTATGACACACAACGTTTACGTCAAGATTTTTTAATTCCAACTGTATTTACGGCGAACGAAGTTAATATGGTTTACTCCATGTACGACCGTATGGTAGTAGGAGGCGCAATGCCACAAGGCGAAGCACTAACACTTGAAACAATTGATCCATTGAAACAACCATTCTTTTTGAGAAGTCGTGAGATGGGAATGTTCAACGTAGGTGGTGCAGGTTGTGTAACAGTAGACGGCGTAGCATATACATTGGATTTTAAAGAAGCACTATATATTGGTTCGGGAGATCGTGTAGTAACATTCGAAAGTGTTGATGCAGCAAACCCAGCTAAGTTTTACTTCAACTCACTAACAGCACACTGCAACTACCCAGATAAGAAAATAACAAAAGCAGACGCTATCATTGCCGAAATGGGTGCAATGGAAGGAGCAAATCACCGTATGATTAATAAAATGATCGTAAACCAAGTGCTTCCAACATGTCAACTTCAAATGGGAATGACAGAGCTAGCTCCAGGTAGCGTATGGAATACAATGCCAGCACACGTACACTCACGTCGTATGGAAGCATACTTCTACTTCGAAGTGCCACAAGAGCAAGCCGTTTGCCACTTTATGGGTGAGCCAGATGAGACACGTCACATTTGGATGCAAAACGATCAAGCGATTCTTTCGCCAGAATGGTCTATCCACTCAGCAGCAGCTACATCAAACTACACCTTTATCTGGGGTATGGGCGGTGAGAACTTAGATTACGGAGATCAAGACTTCTCTAAAATCACAGACCTAAAATAGGCATTCGGATCCGTTAAGCAGTAGAAATAAAACAATTATAATAAATAAAATCATGGTAGATTTTTCATTAGAAGGAAAAATTGCACTTGTAACAGGTGCAACTTACGGAATTGGTTTCGCAATGGCTTCGGCACTTGCGAACGCAGGAGCAACAATCGTATTTAACGACATCAATCAAGAGTTGATTGACAAAGGTATTGCAGCATACAAAGCAGACGGTATCACTGCACACGGATATGTGTGTGATGTTACAAACGAAGAGCAAGTAAACGCAACCATCGCAACCATCGCAAAAGAGGTAGGCGAGATTGATATCTTGGTAAACAATGCAGGTATCATCAAACGTATTCCAGCGGTAGACATGACAGCGGCAGAATTCCGTCAAGTAATCGATATCGACCTAAACGGTCCGTTTATCGTATCTAAAGCGGTTGCACCAGCAATGATCAGACGTCGTCAAGGTAAGATTATCAACATCTGCTCTATGATGAGTGAGCTTGGTAGAGAAACTGTTTCAGCTTATGCAGCTGCAAAAGGTGGATTGAAAATGCTTACAAAGAACTTAGCTGCTGAGTGGGGTGAGTACAATATCCAAGTAAATGGCCTTGGCCCAGGTTATATCGCAACGCCTCAAACGGCACCTTTACGCACAGAAGGACATCCTTTTAACGATTTTATTATCGCTAAAACGCCTGCTGCACGTTGGGGTACGCCAGAAGATTTGGCCGGACCTGCTGTATTCTTAGCATCAAAAGCATCAGACTTTATCAACGGACACATCCTATATGTAGACGGTGGTATCTTAGCTTATATTGGTAAACAACCGAAGTGATTCTGATCAATCGAATGAAAAAAATAGTAATGTTACTCGCTACCACTCTGTTGGTAGCATGCGCTAACGGTGAGCAGATGAAGGTAACAGTAGACAACACCTCTACGCAAGCTCGCTCAGGCGAACTTGTTGAGGTGCCAATGGCTGCTGTAGCTCAAAAAGTGAATCTTGCCGACGGTAAACAACTGATTGTAGTAGATCAAGCAGGTGTTCAGCAACCATACCAATTAGTGTATGAGGGTGCAAAAGAGCCTGTAAAGGTGATTTTCGAAGCCACTGTTGCAGCAGATACGAAAGCAGTGTACACGCTTAAAGCAGGTACACCCGAAGAATTTAAAGCAAAAACTTACGGACGTTTTGTTCCAGAACGTAAAGATGACTTTACGTGGGAAAATAACCGCATCGCTTTCCGTATGTATGGCCCTAAATTACAGGCAACAGGCGAACTAAGCAACGGTATCGATATCTGGGTAAAGTGTACCGAAAACATGGTGATTAACAAGTGGTACAAAGGCGATCTGTCTGGTACAGCTTCGTATCATAAAAATCATGGTGAGGGAATGGACTTCTATAAAGTAGGGCGCACACTCGGTTTGGGTGCAACAGCTCCATACGTGAATGATACATTGGTGTTGGGTAAAAACTATACGAAGTACGAAATCTTAGAGCAAGGTCCACTACGTATTGCGTTCCGTTTGAGCTATGCTCCTTTTGATGTAAACGGTGTGCCTGTTACCGAAACACGCACAGTTACGTTAGATGCAAACAGCCTACTGAACAAGATGGTGGTAACATACGATATGGCAATGCCAACAATGGAAATCGCTTCAGGTATTGTGACCCGTAACAAAGAAGGCGAAGTAAAGATGCTTGCAGAAGATCATACTTATGTAGCCTATGCAGAGCCTAATGTAAAGAACGCTGGCGTTATTTATGGTGCAATGGTTTCTCCTCAAGGTTTCAAAGCCGAGAAAGAGGCTTGCGGACACCTATTGGCTATCTCGGACTACAAAAAAGGAACAGACTACACCTATTATGTTGGTGGTGGTTGGAGTCAAGGTGGTTTTGCAACCGCAGCCGATTGGTTGACGTATGTAAAAGCATTTGTACAAGCACAAAAAGAGCCTTTGATGGTTACGTTTTAAACCAACGCAAACATACAAATAGATCCCTTTCAGCAGTCTTAATTTTGGACAGCTGAAAGGGATTTTTCTATCCTCTATCTTCATATTTGAGCAAAAAAAGGGGTGTAAGTATTAAAAACACTTTTTTTTTCACCTAGAATCAAAGAAAGTTGTTTATAGAGTAGGTTAATAGAGCGAATAGTGTTAATTTCGCAAAAATTTATTTTCACCCAGTTAAAAGATAAATCATATGGCAGTTTACTTAAACGATGTATCGAGAACGTTTGGCGAATACTTACTTATTCCAGGTTTAACAACAAAAGCGTGCGTTCCATCGAACGTATCTTTAAAAACACCTTTAGTGAAATTCAAAGAAGGTGAAACGTCAGCAATAGAGCTTAACATCCCTTTTGTGTCTGCAATCATGCAATCAGTATCAGATGATGGTTTGGCTATTGCTCTTGCACGCAATGGAGGACT
>CAMQTD010000166.1 GCA_947036995.1 uncultured Parabacteroides sp. | reverse complement strand
GATACCCTATTGAAATCTCGACATTATTATTCATACAATCCTTCGGTAAACGCCTTATTTTGCTGAATTAAATCCATAATAGAAGATACCGTAGCGGCAGAGCGCAAACCATCTGCTGGGGTATGCATACAGTAATCTACTAAAATAGCTACCGTAGAAGTAGCTACATGCATACGTGTATCTGATGATGCGTAGTATAAAAGTATCTTACCATCCGCCTCAACAATCCAACCGTTAGAGAAGAGTACGTTCGATACATCGCCGATACGCTCTTCGTCTTCTGGGGCGAGTAGGTAACCTGCTGGTTCGGCAATGATGTGGGTAGGATCTTCGAGCGCAGTCATGTATAGATACAATACATACCGAAGTCCTGCTGCACATCCCCTTACGCCGTGTGCTAAATGCAACCAACCACGATCGGTTTTAATTGGATGCGGTCCTTCGCCATTCTTCACCTCTTTGATGGTATGGTATATGCGGCGTTCGATGATTTGCTCCTCCTTTATTACTGCATGTTCAATAGCCTCGATCAACGCCCAACCGATACCGTTACAGCCACCTGCATTTATAAAATCGTCTTGCGGACGTGTATAAAGGGCATATTTACCCTCCACAAATTCGGGATGAAGCACTACGTTACGTTGTTGTGTGGGCGAATCTAAATCGGGCAGACGTTCCCATGTTATGAAATCGTGTGTGCGTACAATCCCTGTTTTTGCAATGGCAGAAGATAGATCGCCAGCAGGGGCATTGGGGTCGGCACGTTCACTACAAAAGGTTCCGTATATCCAGCCATCTTCGTGGGCGGTGAGTCGCATATCGTATACATTGGTCTCTTCGGGACACGTATCGGGCAGTACCACTGGTGTATCCCAAAATTGAAAATGATCTATTCCATTCGGACTTTCGGCAACCGCAAAAAAAGATTTCCGATCCACAGCCTCTACCCGCACCATAAGCAGGTAACGACCGTTCCACTTAATAGCACCAGCATTCATCGCAGCATTGATACCGATACGCTCCAAACAGAATGGATTCGTTGCCGGATTTAAATCATACCGCCACATTATAGGGGCGTGCTTGTTTGTTAATATCGGGTGCTCGTAACGCGTAATCACGCCATTTTCTGCTTCAATAGGATGATTGATTTGTTCGATCAAACTATTGTATTGTGCCGAAACTTGTTGCATGCGCTGTTTAAAGTAATTGTTCATGTTTTAGTGTGTGTTAAAATATCTTCGGTTAGACCTCTTATCTAAGTCGAATTAAAACTATACAAATATATCGGTTTGTAAAACTATTATCAAGTACTATTTTAGCATATAGTGATACTATTCAATACATCCACACGTTCTAATGTATGAAGCAGTACAGAAAGAAGCGTAAATGTGCAATATTTGGGAGAGATTAAAATAGGTATAAACAGCGTTAGCTTCTTATTTATAATACCCATAAGAAGCTAAATCTGTTTTATCTTTGATCTCTTTTAGGCATCCATTATCTAACAAAGTGATTCGGGTTGCTAGCTTATGTACCTCTCTGAAATTATGATCCGTCATGATAATCCCTTTTGTTTGCGAAGCGTTGTGGATAAGTTCACGTACAGACTCGCAACAAACAGGAGAGATACCGTTGAATGGTTCGTCCAATAGAATGTAGGGGGCGTAAGAGAATAGAATAAGTTTTATTTCTAAGTAGCGTAATTCTCCTCCCGAAAGGTGTTTCGCAGAAGATTCTTTGATATTAGAAAGATTTTTATCGTTTAGGAATGCTTCTCTTTCTGCTGGTGGGATATATAAATCTATCGCGTCTGTGATACGTATGTTTGGTGGTAGAAAGTCGTGCTGCGGAAGATAAGCTATCTGTCGAGAGCAGTAAGCCGGACGATTCTGCACCTCGCCATCTATGCGTATAAAACTTCGCTCGGCACGCATTGTTCCAAAGATAATCTTCAATAGGGTTGATTTTCCCGATCCATTCCACCCGAAAATAGCGATACGCTCTCCACGGTTACAACGCAAAAAAACATCCGTTAGCACATCATTATCACCAAAGGATTTAATTACACTATCTACTTCTAAGCATTTGCACATAAGCGGTATATTGAATTGATTGACATAAGCAGTAACGTCCACCCCAAAATAGTAACAAGCCACAGTTCAGCTTTGCGTATGCCTTGGTTGTGATAAAAATAGTAATTCTCTTTTTGAGACATACCTTTATATAGCAAATCGGGAAGTAAGCCGAAAGGAATAAAAGTAACCGGTTGATTCATCAATTCACTAACGCTCATCCTTCCTGAAACGCCTAAAAACAAAATCGCTGCTACCTGACACGCCACTGTTAGCACGATGGTACTTTTAAAAAAGCAGAGATGTAGTTTAGCTCGTATAGCGTAATGTCTTCTCATGTTGTTTCTTATTAAAGAGGTTGGTGCAAAGGTAGTTTAATTTTCATACTGAAGAAGTATATACGTAAAAACGATAGAGGAAACTGAATCCAGTTTCCTCTATCGTTTGGTTTTAATACATTAAATCAATCCATCATCTTAAATACAATTCCAGAGGCTATACCTAAAATAAAAAAGATTATAGCCATAGTTAAGTTTGGATACTTTTTTAAAAGCAAGATTACTTTTTTCATAACTTGATATTTTATATTGTTACTAAATAATTATTCGTTGTAGAAGAATCCCATTTTAGAAGGATGATCCATCACCATAGTGTCTTTCTTGAACTTGCGCAACATCCATAACATCAAAAAATCACCTCCTCCACCAACAACCATTAGGGCACTAATAGTAATGGTATTAATTTCACCAATAATAAATCCTACAATCAAAGGGATAAAGCCAAGAAAAACAGTCGGCATCAGAGCTACAATCCGATATTGTTGTGCTTTGAGAACCTCATTACAAGAACAGTAGGGTATCATTGCTTTCCAGTTTACACCAAATCGAACTGTTTTGAATCCCCCTTTAGCATATATACCAAAAAAGAATCCATGAATAAGCTCATGAAAAACAATCAGAATTATATATATAATGATTGCTAAGAATGGATTTAGCTTTTGTATTTCTTCTTTCGGAGATTCTACATTGAGTAGATACAGACTAAAAACCAAGCTCATCGTCAAAATTACAAATGGAATGCTTAGCAAGTTTACTTTATCAAAACTTAGCGACTTTTCTTTCATGTTTTCTGTGTTCATAATATTATAATATTTGTAAGTTCAATTTTCTAATTAAATATTCGTAGTTTGTTGATCTTCACGATATACAAACCCTGCTTTATTAGGATGATCCATCACCATAACCTCTTTATTAAAGTCCCTAAGCATCCATAAATAGATAAAATCACCCAAACCAGCTATAATAAAAGTCGTACTGAAAAATATCACATTAGTCTCTCTAAATATGAATCCGATAATTAATGGTATAAAGCCCAAAATAACTGTAGGCATTAATATAGCTATACGAAATTGTTGTACACGAATAAGTTCCAGACAATTGCAGTATGGAGCTAATCCTCTCCACATTATTCCAAAACGAATGGAGCGGAATCCTCCTTTTGCATATTTTGCGTAATAGATACCATGAATAAGTTCATGAACACAAATAAACACAAGAAATAAAATACCCAAAACATATACGTTTAGTTTGTCTGTATTTACGTCTAAACTGCCAAACACACAATAATAGAGAGCAGATACACACCCTACCACAAAGCAAGCAAAGGGAATACTTAATAAGTTTACTTCAAAAGGCTAATTGTTTTTTCTTTCATGGGATACTGTTTGTTAATTGTTATATTTGCGACAAAAATATACAATTCTATATTGACACTATGTTATCTCTACGTTATCAGTATGTTATTTTTATTCTTAACATTAAATTGATATATAAATAAATGCAGATATAAGACCCAGTATGTAATAAATCACACCCAGAATTAGAGTCGGTATTGCTGTTGGGTTTCTTTTGAAATAGTGAATTACTCTTTTCATCATTTGGTATTTCTTCTTGTTGTTGTTAAATAATTATTCCGAACAGATAAGCCTATACCCTTCTCCTCTAACTGTAATAATCTTCACTAAAGCATCATCTGCAAAGCGTAAACGAAGATTTCTGATAAAAACATCTAAGCTACGAGAGGTGTAGAAATCTACCGTTTTCCAACATTCAGTGAGAATATCTTCTCGCTTCACAAGGTCTCCCCTCTTTTCGTACAACAACCACAAAACTTGTGTCTCACGCTCTGACAGTTTAGTGTGCGTAGTAGCTAATTGCAAATAGCGATGTTTGGGATGGAATAGGTAAAGACCTATCGTGTGCAGGTCGGGATCGTTAGTCGCAGCTGGTGCAGTAGTGGCTATTTCGGGTTTCTTGAAACGCTTTAGTACACTTCTAATTTGTACATCCAGCTCCTCACATAAATAGGGCTTGCGTATGTAATTATCAATCTCAAACTGATAGCCACGTATTAAATCTTGTGGCGATGTTTTTCCTGTAGCGAATAGAATAGGGATTTGCTTATCTACTTGTCTGACTTGAGAGACGAATTCTTCGCCCGACATTTCTGGCATTTCTATATCCGAAACAATCACATCGGGACAAAAAGATGCATAAGCATCAAGTCCCTCCCTCCCATTCGAAGCAACACAAATATCATAGCCTCCGGTCAACTCCAAACTACCTTTTACAATAAAGGCTAAGGAATCATCATCTTCTACTAGTAGCAGTTTTATTTTATTCATTGGTTTTTGTTTTTACGATTTATTCTAATTATTTTGAAGGTCTATTGGCAGAGATAGGATGAAAAGACTACCCTGCCCCTCTATACTCGATAAAGAAACAGTACCTCCATGAGCCTCCAGCACACGCTTTACAT
>CAMQTD010000165.1 GCA_947036995.1 uncultured Parabacteroides sp. | reverse complement strand
CGATGTTCCCTTTTGATAAGGATATGAAAGAACCTGCATTAAAGGCAGAGTTTATTCCGTTTGTAAATTAATTACAGCCAAATCACTTGGTGATTCAAACAATATAGTTACATTTGTAGCGACAAACAGACATCAAACTACCTACACTCGCCTAGCGAGCAGGTTTTTGGTGTCTTTTTTTATGGCATCATCCTAAGGTAGTTTTTTGCGCTGTATCAGCGTAAAAGTAGTATTAAACTAATTAAAACTATTTTATCATGCGTATTAAATTTGTCGACGGAGTATGTTACGAACGTGTAGTAAGAGCTAAAAAAGATTCGCTAGAATGTAGCTCAGGCGTATGGAAGATGCTACGTATAGCATTGGAAAAGGATTGTTATGTTGCCCATTCTGATAAGGATGAAATGCGAAAAAGAGTGATCTATTCTCGGTTTATGTTAGAACACTTTGGGCATATGGCAGCAGCCGATTCATACGAAGAAACCCTGCATCTTATTAAACAAATCGAATTGAAAAACCGCTACCCACAACACGAAATTTTAGCCCTAGAGTGTGCCTACGCAGTTGCAAATCGATATTGCGAAACTGATTATGATATTGATAGATCGCATATCGTAGACGTAGAAGCGTTTTATGCAGAACACTTTCCATCACGTAGGGGACGGTAGCCACAGCAGTAGCCAATAGAATCGGCAAACAGAATCAACTGCGTATATTATTACATTAGATGGTTGTTTCTGTTTGTTATCTAATCTTTTGTATATTTGGACGTTGAAAAAGCAACAACAAGTCAAACGTAAGATTCAATAAGAAAAAAGCGATTCTTGTTAATTGCTTGTTTTTGCCTCAATCAACAAATCATAAGCCTTTATTTGTTCTGTACAAATACGCATGGCGATATCTTTTAATTCTTCTGTTTTCTTTAGCATATACTCGTACTCCTCTTTGAGAACCACAAAGCTAGGGTTGTACCTACCTTCAATATAAGCTCTGATGAGTAGATCATAACAACGCTCTTCAAATGACTGATTTGCACGTATAATAGTCAAGTGCGATGGAAACAATGTGAATAGCTCCTGTGAACAATTTTTCGCTAAGGTTTTTAAATCTTCTAAATTATGAGTCATTGGACGGTTGTTCTTGAAAACTAGCGTTATAGCCTTATAAGATTTTTCACATGATTGATGCAACAAGAAAGACCCTAACGCATATTCGCCATCTTCATAAGCAATACCACCATGTTTTAAAAAGCTACCTGCACTACGAATAGATTGATCAAACTCCTCTTGAGCAATATCCCTTATCCTTTCATGTGAAAGTTGTTGTGGTTTAGATAAGATCTGATTACCTGTATCATATAGCATAATACCATCCTTTACAAGATCAGCATAAAAACTTTTACTCTCGGATAGTACTCTGTTAAGTGTCTCTATATCCTCTGTAATCAGTTGTGGAGGAGCATATCTTCTGACTCTTGAATCAATGAGTGTAGAACGTAATTCTTCTAATATCGTATGATATTTATCCGCAATTCTTCTTAAAAGATACTCTACATAACCCGAGTCTACCGATAGCGAGCAAACAACCAAAATATCTAGATCACTTTGGAATACAGTCCGCGAACCAAATGTAATCCGTTCATCGTAAATAACAAACGTATCACGCGAATAGCTTCCGTAGAGAATGATCATCTCACATCCTTTTACCTCATCTTTAATAAGTTCAACAAGGATGTTTAATTCCTCTTGTGTGCATGCTGGCAAGTGCTCTATCGAATTTTTCATTACGCTAATTTAATCGAAATAATGGTTCAAAGGTAAGAAATCATTTTCCAATGCAGCAATATTAGACTCACGAATATCAATAAAGGGTAGGGGGCAATTAATATCAAGTGATGTAATTCATCAATTGATATTTTCCTCGCATGTTTCATCTTGCTCAAAACTTGAAACCTCAGGGGTGAATGGAAAATGAATAATAATCGGGGGCTTCGGCTATGGATACAGTTAGCACGCTTGTAGGTATTATCATAAGCACATACATGTACATAAAAAAAGTGCGTGCACCCCGAATGAATCTCGGAATGCACACACTTTAGGTATATTTGGTCTTTTGGGGGAATGTGTTTATTTGAATATTACTTCATAAACATCAGTTTTGCCACTGATCTCGATCGTAGCAACGCTTTCAAATAGTGTTGCTGTATCAATACTTTTCGCAAAATCTTCGCTAATCAATTTAACGCCTTCTGCATTAAATTGTGTAACTGTGATTTTGTTGTTAGTATTACAGTCGCTTAGGATAACACATTTTTCAGATCCCGCAGGCACAGCAAAAACTGTTGCAGCAGTGATAGGGTATGCTGTTTTGATGTCTTTGTCAAAGGCAGCTGAGATATCTGCATCACCCGACGAAACGATGTCGAATTTGAATACGTTTAGTTTAACATCGAGCGCTTTGTCGGTCTTGTTTGTATAGCGAACATATTTAGCCGAGTTAGCCGTAGTGCTCCAGTCTGTTCCGTTTTCAGAGAATTCGGCAGTGAGTTTTTTGTTGCCAAGGTCAAATACGGTGTTATTGATAGCTGTAATAATTGGCATTTCGATACCAAAATATTTTCCTGGTTCGATGTTTATCACTTCAAGGACAGGTGCAATAGCGACTGTTTTGCCTTCAATGTTCAGTGTGCGTCCTACTAGTTGAGTGATGTTAGTAGCGAAAACAGGTT
The DNA here is from genome assembly GCA_947036995.1 of uncultured Parabacteroides sp. Lineage (GTDB taxonomy): Bacteria > Bacteroidota > Bacteroidia > Bacteroidales > Tannerellaceae > CAMQTD01. The sequence continues at coordinate 2,229 of CAMQTD010000165.1, read as the reverse complement.
CAGTTGCTGTTGGGTTGACTTCGAATCGTCGAACAGACATCCAGTTTTTACGTTCCGAGTCGTCGAGTCGCGACAGGCGTACATAGCGTGCTGTGATGGGTGCGATTTTCATGTCGATAACATATTGTTTAGACATTTTATCTTTAATCGTAGTCCAAGTTTCACCGTCTTCCGATACTTCGAGTCTAGCGCTATCGAAATAGTCGACATCGTCCACGTTATTACGTCCTTGTTCGATATAGATTTGTGTAACTTCGATGGTTTCGCCAAGGTCAACACCTACCCACGAACCGTCTTTTTGAGCCGTTGCAGATGTGTAGTAAGTTTTAGTATCGCCATCTAGCATCAACATTCCCAGTTCTGAGTCAACGTTTTTGAACGAGCTTATCGCTTTAGTTTCGTAGGCAGGTTTTCCGCTTAGCGCCGAGTAGAACTTTAATGCTAGGTCTTGGCGTGCGCTATTTACGAATGGTACAAGTTTAGTTGTTCCCGAGCGGTGTTTTTTGTATTCTGAAAGCTCTTTGGCTGTCATATTTGTGGTTCGGTACAGATCCCAGAACGCTACGAAATCTTTCGCTTCGTATAGTTTAATCAGGTCCATTGCAACGAGTCCTCTTGCACCTAATTTTTCGAATTCAACTAGCCAAGGTGTAAGTTCTTTTACTAGTAGTTTGTTTTTCGCTTTAGAGAATATTGTACTTGGCGCAGCTTTCACTTTCGTGAATTCTTCGTATAGTGCAGTGAATTGCTCGGGTGTATAGTTGTCGACAGAGAAAGTTGTAGTCTCCCATGATTCGTCACGGCGGTATCCCGTTTCGGTATCAGTAGAGTTGATTGCAAACGTGCGGTAAGCCTCAGTAGCTTCGGGCATAAGGTCAAAAAGAGCTCTCTCCCAGTTTTTGATAGGGTTATAATCTTCGATGTTCCAAGTATATCCAGCTACTCCAAAAAGGGCGATTTTCGAAGCTTCGCCATGTTCCATTGGGTTACTTACGAATCCGGCCATATCGTCTTTGTCAGCATTTTGAGAGTTGCCATAAACTGGTCCTTGCATGATGATATGTTTCACATAATCGGTCACAGGATAGTTCCACCAGATAAATGTAGGACGGTTGATTCTTGAATTGATCCACTCGAGTGTGTTATCGGTGATATCACAGCAGATCGCCTCGCCAGTCCACATAACATGGATTGATGGGTCTAGTTTGTCGCCAAGTATGCTTAAATATCCTGTTGGTTTTGGGTCAGCCCAAAGTTCAGTATAGTCGGTCGGGCACATAATAAGCGGTTTAACATCGCCTTTTACGAGCACAAATTCTTTGTGTAGTCGGTTAAGTAGTTCCGCTTGTTTTTCTGCTTTTGTACCTTCACCCGAAATATCGTCAAAGAAAACAGCATAAGATTTAACACCAAGATCATACATAGACTCAAATTTAGCCCGTAGTTTTTGGTAGTCTCCTTCGGTCCATTTAATGTCTTGTCCTGGGTGTATTGCCCAGATGAAATCGACACGGTTTCTATTAGAAGTCTCCACAAGGTCTTTGATGTTTTTAGCCTCTTTCTCAGGATAAGGCTCTCTCCAGCCAGCTTTCACGCTGTCGTCGCCATCTTTTTTAGCGGCTAGACTGGAGTGATAAGGGTCATCTTTAGGTCCATATAGGTATGAGTTCATTTTGTATTTGCCATAATAGTCGATTAGCGAAACACGAACAGCATGGCTCCACGGGGTGCCATAGAATCCTTCAACAACACCACGGTACGCAATGTCTGGATAATCGGTGATAGTTACGGCAGGGATTTCGTTATTTTTGTTTAGTTGCAATAGCGTTTGGATGCCATAAAATGCTCCACGCTCGTTGTAACCAGCGATAACCACCCCTTTGTCTGTCGATTCAAGTACATAAGCACCATCAACTTGAGGAACGCCGTATTTTTTAGAGATTTTCTCTCCGAATTCAACTCTTAATTTTAGTGCGCCTTTATCTTTTGTTGTAAAAGTGAGTGCGTCAAGTAGTTTTTCGTTTGATTTAACCAAGCGGAAACCGTTTTGAGTTGAAATCATCTCCGAGCTATTAGACTCTATTTTGTGAGGGGTGGGGTTTATGTCCACCGTTTGCGCCATCGCACTTACCGAGAGGGTAAGGGCAAAAGTCAGGCATAATAGTTTAATTTTTTTCATGCGTGTTAAGGGAATTAGAATGAATTTTATTAATAATGATCTTAGTACAT
>CAMQTD010000164.1 GCA_947036995.1 uncultured Parabacteroides sp. | reverse complement strand
GCTTTATGAAAATACTCCAACGCACGCGGTGCATCTTGTAGATCACGATTAACACGCCCCATATAGAAATAAGCCTCCATCAGTTTATCCCGATCACCATATTCTTTGTAAAACTCCACAATTTTTGAAATTAATGAATCAGAAGTATGCGTAATATAAGACTTATCTCTAGCTTTTAGACAAAGTAAATCATAATACACACGTGTTTCTTCAGACATTTCAGATACGCTATCTTGTAGTGATAGCAATTTATCCAATGTCTTTTTAGGTTCAATTTCCATAAGGCTATCCGCCTGAATCATAAGTGTTGGGTAGTTTTCGTGAGTTTCTACACATCCTGTGCTACCGATAATACAGATAAATAAAGACACAATCTGTCTAATAAGGAATTTTTTCATAAGACCATTAATGTACGAGAATTTAATATATATACTAATTGCAATACAATGTTGTGCGTATATTCAGCTTTTGCAAACATTGTTTTATGTCAATACTAATTACAAATATACGTTATATATTGTATTAAAAGCAAAGATATGCAAAAGAATAAATACCTGTATTCGGGGTTGTGTATCTAGTAATTGGATTGGTCGAGGTTTCGAAGCGTAGTTAAAAGGGAAATTCAGTGTTGTACTAGTCTGAGGTCGTGTAGTTGTGTGTTTACTCTGAATTGCGCATAAGTTACGGCTGTTTTTTATGCGTTTTATACGCAATTCAGAGAAATGTCTTGTAAATTTTGTTCCTGTGTGTCCGATACTGCTACAAAACTAACCCCATCACCCTTAATAAACAATTATTCGATACGAATCATTTTTAAGAGAGACAATGCGATTCTTACTTTTTTATAAGATGCAAATTGTGAACATGAGTTTTTGCTACATTACCAGTTTGTCTGTTAGATTTCCATCTTGTTTTTAATAATGGGTGAATATCTTGTTTTAAAATCTCATCAACATAGCCGACAGCTTTTTATTTAATCCTGTCAAACTCATTGTGCAAATATATTTCAAACATTTCGTATTAGTGTATAAATAGTAAACGCATTTTGTACGCTTTTTTCACTCAATTCGTTAGGGGTAAAAGATGCTGTTTGAATTTGATTTTACTTAAAACGAATTTATTTGCGAACAAATAGCGAACAAAGCAATGTTAAACGAAACGTAATATCAACGTAATCGTAACGTAATATCAGCAAACTACTTTTGCCATCGAAATATTAAAACAATAACAGACAAAAAAACAATGAGTAAGCAACAGCAAGTAACAATCAATCCAATAAAAAATCAGCGTAAAGATGATTTTTTATTTATACTCTATGCAGGAGGGCTGGCATTTCTTTCGTATTCGCTGGTATATGCACTGCGTAAACCGTATACGGCAGCTTCGTTCGAAGGGTTAGAATTGTTCAATATGGACTATAAAGTAGTGGTAACGATTGCACAAATAGTGGGGTATGCACTCTCTAAGTTTATCGGAATCAAACTGATTTCGGAACTTAAACAGTCCGATCGCTTGAAGTTTATTATCGGTTCGGTTGTGTTGGCTCAACTCTCGTTGGTATTGTTTGGTTTGTTGCCTATGCCTTATAATATTGGGGCGATGTTTTTAAATGGATTATCACTCGGCTGTATGTGGGGTGTTATTTTTAGTTTTATAGAAGGACGCCGCATGACGGATATCTTAGCAAGTATCTTAGGCGTAAGTATGGTGGTAAGTTCGGGCGTTGCCAAATCGGTAGGATTGTATGTGATGCAAACACTTCACATAGGCGAATTCTGGATGCCTGCTGCTATTGGAGCTGTGGCACTTCCTATACTTGGCATATTGGGTTATGCCATGAACCGATTGCCCGACCCTACAACAGCAGATATTGCCTGCAAAAGCAAACGTGAACCGCTAAACGGATCGCAACGCTGGGAGCTTTATCGCAACTTTATGCCATTCCTTACCATGATATTTGTTGCCAATATAGTATTGACCATACTGAGAGATATAAAAGAAGACTTCTTGGTTAATATATTCGATGTATCGAATCACTCTTCGTGGATATTTGCACAAGTAGATGGCTTAGTAACAGTCGTTATCTTGGTGATATTTGGCTTGATGATATTTGTACGAAACAATCTAAAGGCATTGAGTATTCTTTTTGGGCTGATTATTATCAGCATGGGTGCGATGGCAGTCATATCGTTTGGTTACAAAACATTAGATCTTGCTCCGATGACGTGGCTATTTCTTCAAAGTCTCTGCCTTTATATGGCGTTCTTAACGTTTCAAACAATCTTTTTTGATCGCTTTATCGCCTGCTTCAAGATACGTGGCAATGTAGGATTCTTTATTGTAATGAACGATTTCTTGGGCTACGTAGGTACAGTGATTGTGTTGGCATTAAAGGGGTCGTTACAGTCGGATATTAACTGGATGGATTTTTATAACCAGATGGCAGGCTATGTAGGGGTAATCTGTTGCGTGTCATTTATAGGATCGTTTATCTATATGCATCAGCGTTACCGCAGGGAGCAGCTGCAGCAAGGCAGTTCTATCACACCACTTGTTAAAGGTACACCCACGGTGGCAGTTGAAATTTAATTGAGATAACGTAAACATTGAATAAAACAAATAAGATATATAATATGAAAAAGATTTCGTGTGTAATAATGGATTGGGCTGGTACGGCTGTAGATTTTGGTTGTTTTGCTCCACTGAATGCATTTCTTAAAGCATTTTCTGAAGAGAAAGCGTTAGATATTACCTACAAACAGGCACGTGAGCCGATGGGATTACTAAAGATAGATCATATCAAAGCTATCTTAAATATGCCAGAAGTAGCTCAAAAGTTTCAAGCTCAACACAACAGAAGTTGGACAGCTGAGGATGTAAACGAGATTTATGTAAACTTCGAAAAGCATCTTTTTGCCTCTTTGACCGATTTTACAACCCCAATACCCCACGTAATTGATACATTGAACGGATTGCGTAGCGAAGGGATTCAAATCGGATCTACCACTGGCTATACAACAGCAATGATGGATGTTGTTGCCCCTGGAGCAGCAAAGAATGGTTACGTAGTAGACAATCTGGAAACACCTAACGGACTTCCTGCAGGTAGACCAGCTCCTTATATGATTTATAAAAACATGATCGCATTGAATATTCCTTCAGTAGATCAAGTTGTAAAAGTAGGAGATACCATTGCAGATATTGGAGAGGGTGTAAATGCCAAAGTATGGAGTGTTGGTGTGATTACGGGTAGTAACGAGATGGGACTCACCGAAGCAGAGCATCAAGCAATGCCTTTGGCGGAGTTGAACGTCATGAAAGAGGAGGTACGTGCACGTATGCTTGCCGCAGGTGCACACTATGTGTTAGATAATATCACTGAACTACCTGCTTGCATTGCTCAAATCAATGCACGTATGAACAATTCTACCAACTAATTAAACAAACAATCAGATGAAAAATTACTTATTGCTTACCCCCGGTCCACTCTCTACTTCTCAAACAGTACGTGAAGCGATGCTTCAAGATTGGTGTACGTGGGATAAAGATTATAACGAAGGTGTTGTAACAGTAATCCGCAAAGGGTTGCTTTCGATTGCCAATTTAGATGAAAGCGAATACACCTCGGTACTGCTTCAAGGTAGCGGAACATTTTGTGTGGAGGCAGCCATCGGTGCAGCCGTAACATCAACCGACAAACTGCTAATCTTAGCCAATGGTGCTTATGGCGATCGCATGGCAGAGCTGGCAGCTTACTATCAAATACAATATGAATTAGTCTCTCTTCACGAAGCAGCTATTATTGATGGTGCTGTAGCAAGCAAGGCTTTAGCTCAATACGATGGCATCACGCACCTAGCCATGGTGCATAGTGAAACAACTACAGGTCTACTAAACAATATCGAAGCCGTAGCAGAGGTGATTAAAGGAAAAGGAATCACCTTTATCGTAGATGCTATGAGTAGTTTCGGTGGTGTGCCTATTGATATTAAAGGGCTAGGAATCGACTTTTTAGTAAGCAGTGCGAACAAATGTATCCAAGGTGTTCCAGGTTTCGGCTTTGTGATTGCTAAAAGAGAAAAATTGATGGCAACAAAAGGCAATGCTCGTTCGCTCTCTTTAGATCTCTACGCACAATGGGAAACAATGGAAAAAGGTGGCGGCAAATGGCGCTTTACTTCTCCAACACACGTAGTGCGTGCTTTTGACCAAGCCCTCAAAGAGCTAAACGAAGAGGGAGGTATCGCAGCGCGTTACGAACGTTACAAGCAAAATCATCGCACGCTTGTTGATGGTATGCGTGGTTTAGGTTTCAAAACTTTACTTGCTGACGAAACTCAAGGGTGCATTATCACCTCATTCTTATACCCAACAAGCGATTTTGATTTTACCGATTTCTACTACAAGCTCAAAGCACAAGGCTTTGTAATCTATCCTGGTAAGATATCAGATGCAGATACATTCCGCATTGGTAATATTGGCGATGTATATCCTTCCGATATTGAGAAATTGATTGAGGCGGTGGGGAAGATGATGTAAAAGGTTTAGAGGTAAATACTATATATAAAGGAAGCAGCAAACCAAATAAACATATCGTTCATTTGGTTTGCTGCTTGCATGGCTATGATTCCCCCTTTGTTATTCTATTTCGAATAATGCATTTCAGTACAAGACGGTAATTCACTTGAAGCTATCAGTAATTCTTATTACTCAAATTAATATAGGCTACATTCCCTTTCTCATTCACAACTTTAATAGATCGTTGCAGTGCTACTGTTTCGTCTTTTGTGATAGTTATTTGTAGGCTACTATGTTCTTTGTTATATTTAGTTGCGTCATGCATCACTAAATGTAGCAATAGATCTTTATGCTTTTCTACCTCTCCATCTGCAACTCTCCATTTCTCGCTACTTTTAAACATTACATTAATGGTTTGATCGTGTACCGCTTTTATATCTATATAAGTTCCATTGATGTAATAGGTTTCACCAACGGATACATCGAAAAATCAGATCGGAAGAGCGTCGTGTAGGGAAAGAGTGTGTCAGTACGTG
>CAMQTD010000163.1 GCA_947036995.1 uncultured Parabacteroides sp. | reverse complement strand
GCTGAATCTTTGTTTTTGCGTTAGAATGATAGTGTAAATAGGGGTTTGGTTTATTTGTGATAAATAATAGATGGGGGAGCTGTACAGCAAAAGGTAAGATCACATTAAATATAGAACTAATAAAAGCGCCAAAGCCATGTATAGAGTATGTAATCACCCATGAGTTATGCCATCTAATCCATCATGACCAGACGAAAGCATGCTTCGATTTATTGGAGACAGAAATGCCTGATTGGAAGAAATGGAAAGACAAACTAGAGCGTTATATGATCTAGTAATGAGATAGATATAATTACAAATACAGTTATAAACAGAGTTATGAACAACGTTATCAACACGCGTATCTGCTATTGTGTAAGCAACTCAGATAGTAATAACTGTTATTCATTTAGATATATTATTCAAAAAACTTTATTAACTTCGCATATGTATCAAGCAAAAACAAGTCCCTCAATAAAATATAAACCATTATGCAAAAATCAGAGTCTCAAAATATAGAGTATAAAGAAAGTTGGCGTGACGAATACCTAAAATGGATTTGTGGATTTGCTAACGCACACGGTGGTAGAATCTATATAGGTGTTGCTGATAGCAAAAAGATTATTGGTGTTACTGATGCGAAACGATTAATGGAAAATATTCCAAATAAGATTGTTAACTATCTTGGGATAGTAGTCGATGTAAATCTGCTTACGAATGACAATAAGGAATATATTGAAATTGATATTATGCCAAGTAATATTCCTATTGCATATAAGGGGGAATATCACTACCGATCTGGGTCTACAAAGCAGGTATTAAAAGGGGTTGCACTACAACAGTTTATCTATAAGAAAATGGGGCGTTCGTGGGATGATATAGAGAATGAGCGTGCAACACTTGATGACATTGACCGTTCGGCAATAGATTATTTCCTTAAAAAGGCTATAACCTCAGACCGTATGCCTATAACCTCACTAAATGACAGCACAGGGGATATTTTATATAATCTCAATCTTATAACAGACGAAGGTAAGTTGAAAAATGCAGCGTTGCTTCTATTTGGTAAAAGACCTTCTAAATTCTTTACTTTAGCAGATTTTAGAATTGGACGTTTCATTAGAAGTGAGCACGACTTAATAACGCAAGATATTATTGAGAGTAATATTATTGAGATGGCAGATAAGGTAGTTGAACTGCTAAAAACTAAATATCTTATGTCTCCTATTGACTATAAAGGGTTAGACCGTATTGAAACGTTAGAACTGCCCGAAGATGCCCTTCGTGAAGCTGTTTTTAATGCTATTATCCACAAAGATTATATGGGTGTTCATATCCAACTTAAAGTTTACAACGATAGGTTAGAACTTTGGAATGAGGGCAATCTGCCTGATGCTCTTACCGTAGAAACACTCGTATTGCCACATAGATCTTATCCTCGCAATAGAAACATTGCAAATACATTTTACAAGGCAGGATTTATAGAATCGTGGGGGCGTGGCATATCGAAAATAACAGCAGGGTTTAAGCGTGTAGGAGCTAAAGCACCTACATTTGAAAATAATGATGGAGGTGTGCTTATTACGATGTATCGCCCAAATGTTGTAGAGAGTGTTATAGATCATGTCGTAAATAATGCTGAGGAGAAATTAATAGCTCGACAACAAGACGTATTAAATGAAATTATTAAAAACAACACCATTTCGGCAAAACAATTAGCTGATATACTAAATGTCAATGATAGAACAATTCAAAGGGATTTAGATAAGTTGAAGATGCTTAATCTTATTGACAGAGAGGGTGGACGAAAGGAAGGAAATTGGATTGTCGTAAAAGATGTCGTAAAAGATGTCGTAAAAGATGTCGTAAAAGATGAACAGATAAAAAAGCAGTAAAAATATGAATATAACAATACTAGATAATATATTAGGGCTAGCAGATCCCGTAGAACTTGCAATGCAAGAGGAAAAGATAAGCAAAATAAAAGCTATTTAGAATATAACCCAATTTGCAGCGCAGCGCACTGTAAATTGGGTTATATATATTATCGTTCAATATTGAAAGTCTAAAATCAGACTTGATGTATAGTGTACTAGAATATTCCGCCCTTATACATATCCTCAAAGTTTTTATTCTCCCCTTCGAAACGTTTTGCTGTTTCGCCTTCAGGGTTTAGTTCGATAGCTGTTTTCATATCTTCGGCAGCTGCTTTTTTGTTCCCTTGCAAAAAGTAAGCTCTACCGCGTTCGTTGTATGCTTCTGCTAGTGCGCCATTCGTTTCGATCACATCCGTAAAGTGAAGGATTGCAGCATCTAAATCATTTTGTTTAATAAAGAGCTGACCTAAGAGTAACATGGCATGTTCGTTAAACGGATTGAGCGTTAGCGTTTGGCGGTAATCTGCTGCTGCTTGCTCCATATTGCCCAATGCTTCGTGTATCTCGGCACGTAATAGGTAGGCATTTTCGTCTTCCGAATTGTCTACTAATATCTTTTCAATATCTTCTAGCGCTTCGTTGTTTTGATTCATCGCATGCAATACTTCGGCACGTAATAGGTAGGCTTGCATAAAATCGGGCTGCAATGCAATGGTTTGGGTAAAACCAAGTAGCGCAGACAGCATATCATTTTTCTTTTTATGCGCCTTTGCTTGTACTACTTGTGCAAGATAATTGGTAGGCTCTAATGTTAGGATGTGCGCTGTTTGTTTGATTACATCGCCATACGCTTCTTGCATAAAGCGAAGATTTGCTGCCAACAGTAGGGCATCTACTTCGGTTGGGTCTAATGCCACAAGGCGCGCTGTAATCTCCTCGGCTTCGTCTATCATTCCCTTTTGTACATATACATTTACAAGATAGTTGAGCGTTTCGGCATCTTCGTTCAGAAGTAAAGCCTCTTTGTAGCATCGGATCGCATAGTCTACCTGACCAATCTTTTGAGCACGCACACCATCATATTTGAGAATATCAAAATGCTTTGAATTGTTTTTAGTTGACTGATCCGCAGCAGGTGCATCGGTTGCAGATGCACGAGACGAAAACAAGGATGTAAAGAAATTTGCCATAATATAGTTGTTTGTTTTATACTCTATTTACTACACAAAATTAGTTTATTTGCATCAATATGCACCATTTGGTACGTTTTTTTTATTTTTTATATATTCAAACTTTGTACTTTCAGCAAATTGTTTAATTTTGTAGTTGGCGAACTTTGGTTTAGGCTTCGTAGAAAAAATCATTCCGTCGTATTGTGAAAAACGTATTATAAAGACCTCAAATAAGAATGGAAAATTTAGAAATCGGATTAATGCTTATGGTGATTGGGATGGCTACAGTATTCGCCATCCTCCTTATTGTGATTTACCTCGGTAAGGGTTTAATACTACTCGTGAATAAATATGCACCCGAAGAGGTGAAAAAAGTAAAACAAACGGCACAGCATGCCACACCGAATGCACTTCCGAATGATGTGTTAGCTGCAATTGTTTCGGCTGTAAGTGTTATTAGTCACGGTAAAGCAAAGGTGGTAAAGGTTGAGAAACTTTAATATCCACCTTTTTTTGTAATTGGTTAATCGGTAAAGAAATAATAAATAGAAATATCATGAAAAGAGAAATCAAGTTTAGTTTGGTATTTAGAGACATGTGGCAATCGGCAGGAAAGTATGTGCCACGCGTAGATCAACTCGTAAAAGTAGCTCCCGCAATTATTGAAATGGGCTGCTTTGCACGTGTAGAAACAAATGGTGGTGGATTTGAACAAGTAAATCTACTCTTTGGCGAAAACCCAAATACGGCAGTGCGTGAATGGACAAAGCCTTTTCACGAGGCAGGTATTCAAACACATATGCTAGACCGTGCATTGAATGGGTTGCGTATGAGTCCCGTTCCGGCAGATGTGCGTAAACTATTCTATAAAGTAAAAAAAGCACAAGGAACAGATATCACCCGTACTTTTTGTGGACTAAATGATGTGCGTAACATCGCCCCTTCTATCGAGTACGCACAGGCAGCAGGCATGATTTCTCAATGTTCACTTTGTATTACACACTCTCCAATCCATACAGTCGAGTATTATACAAATATGGCGCTCGAACTGATCTCTTTAGGTGCAGACGAGATTTGCATCAAAGATATGGCTGGTATTGGTAGACCTTACTCGTTAGGGCAGATTGTTAAAAACATCAAAGCTAAACATCCAAATATCACCATTCAATACCATAGCCACGCAGGCCCAGGCTTTAACGTAGCTACAATTATGGAAGTATGTGAGGCAGGATGCGATATTATAGATGTAGGCATGGAACCTCTTTCGTGGGGTACAGGGCATGCAGATGTACTGACCGTACAAGCCATGCTTAAAGATGCAGGCTATCAAGTACCTGAAATAAATATGGAAGCATATATGAAGGTGCGTAGCATGGTACAAGAGTTTATGGATGATTTCTTAGGCTTATATATCAGCCCTAAAAACCGTTTGATGAACTCGTTGCTTATTGCTCCAGGATTACCAGGGGGTATGATGGGTAGCTTAATGGCAGACTTAGATAAAAACTTAGAAAGCATCAACAAGAATAAAGCGAAAAACAACAAACCGCAGCTCTCTCAAGATCAATTATTGATTAAACTGTTCGACGAGGTTGCATATGTTTGGCCGCGCGTGGGTTATCCTCCATTGGTAACACCATTTAGCCAATATGTGAAGAACTTAGCCATGATGAATGTAATTCAGATGGAAAAAGGGAAAGCACGTTGGAGTATGATCGCCGATGATATCTGGGATATGATCTTAGGTAAAGCAGGAAATCTACCAGGTGCTTTAGCGCCAGAGATTATCGAAAAGGCAAAAGCTGAAGGACGTACATTCTTTACAGGTAATCCGCAAGATAACTATCCCAACGCACTGGATAAATACCGCAAACTGATGAACGACAAGCAGTGGGAGGTAGGCGAAGACGACGAAGAGTTGTTCGAATATGCGATGCACCCTGCTCAATATGAAGCATTCCGTTCAGGTAAAGCAAAGGTTGAATTCTTAGCAGATGTAGCCAAGCGCAGAGCTGCACTTCATGCACCTGTGGCAGTAGCGGCTCC
>CAMQTD010000162.1 GCA_947036995.1 uncultured Parabacteroides sp. | reverse complement strand
AGTAAGCCATAATCATATCTTCCATGATTTTTTTGCTCGCTCCCATTATATTAACGGGGTTAGCTGCTTTATCTGTAGAAACACAGAAATAATGTTGCGGAGGATAAACCTCTAACAGTTGCAACAATTTACGTGCACGCAACACATTGTTTTCGATCAATGCCTCTACAGAGTATTGATCTTTTTCGCTACGTACATGTTTATGTGCTGAAAAGTTAGCTACGATATCAAATCCACCTCTATTCTTAAACATTTTCACAAATACAGGATCTGCATAGTTCATCGGGTAGGTAACATAGTCTTCAGGTACAAACATTCCTGTTGTACTACGAAGATCTCTTGTCAGTTCGGTCAATGCATTCTCATTAATATCAACCACAACCAAACTCGCTGGTTCGAAAGGGAGGAGTGCACGAATAAATGAACTACCAATAGTTCCTGCACCTCCAATAACTAATACTTTTTTATTTTTAATAGCTACTGAGATAGCAACTTTATTTGCGTCAATATCTGAGGCAAACATACTCTGCTTACGTTGAATAACATATTCAGATATGAATTGATTGATATGTATCATAATTTATTTTTTCCTTCCATTATCTCATTCAGAAAAATTTTACTTACACTCAAGAAACCTGCCATGAACACAAATCCAATCAATATCATAGGTTTCTTAGGGCTATCAGCTCTCAGTGGCACACGTGCTGGCTCAATCACCGTATAAACAGGCGTTTGCTCTTGTACTTTTATTTTATTTGACTCCAACTGTTGTGCCATCTGATTGTACACTCCATAAGTCAAATCCATCACATTACGCAAACGCTCCTCTTCGGTTCTAAAACTTGCCGATATTACATTTTTATTCGCATCCATATAGCGTGCATATTGTTTCTGTGATACAAAATAACCTGTTTTGGCTTCGCCTAATAGTTTCTCGGTAAAAAGCAAATCATGTTTAGCTTTACGTGTACGATAATCGGTAATATGCTGTTGAAGATTTTCTAATACGATTTCTACTAAGGTAGCCGAAATAAGCGGATCTTGCATTTCTACAGAAGCAGTAATTACACCCGTTTTTGTATTCGTTTCAACTTTAATACGTTGACTTAATGCACCGACATACACCTCCTGCTCTGGTGACAATATAAACGCATTTAACCACGGACCACTTCCTCCCTCTTCCTTTTCTTTAAACAAAGACAAACCCCAACCTAAAACCTTCATCGGAGCACCAATCACACTATTCCACCAAGCAGATTTCTGCTCCTTTTGCATATAAGCATACAACGAATCCGAAAACACTCCATCTTGCGTTGTAACCTTTACATCAATCAAATCAAGCAGGAAAGGGGTACTCTTCACAATATCAGGATAAAGTTCTACTGAAAGAGCATCAGCACCACCAACATCCCCCATACTGATACCAGCCATAGCCGCTAAACCGCCTAGGCTTCCGCCTGCTTTAGCTGCACCATCCATTTCTGGACTTAGCTTTACCTTCGTTACATACTCCTTCGGAATACTAAAAGCCACCACTAAACCAACGATTGCACCTACGGCACAAGCTTTAAAGATAAATTTACGTTCTTTCCAAACTTTTTGGGCAAGTTCGACTAAATCAATCTCCTGTTCGGTGTTCGGTGCTGGTATTTGTTGTTGCATAGTATTTATATAAGTTATTTATTAGAATCGTTATTTATATCGTTGCTTTTATTTAAGCCTTTTTGGTATTTATCGCGCATATAATCGAACCATAGGTTCAATACAACCCAAACTGCAATATCTGCGACAAACAGAATATTGATATCCACATAAGGGAATAACAACAAATTTGACACACAAAAACCACAGGAGATTAGTAAGATAAGACACATCGTACGGCGGTGACCTACACCCATCGCTAAAAATTTATGATGGATATGGTTACGGTCTGGTTTGAAAGCGTGGTTCCCAGTACGCAAGCGCACCAATACAACACGGATTACATCAAAACAAGGTACCAAAAGCGATACAAACGAAATTAAAATCGCACCAGAGGTAAATCCTACCACCTCGGGTGTAGACATAGCATATTTAAGACATAAAAACGAAAGAACATAACCCAACGTGAGCGAGCCTGTATCTCCCATAAATATTTTGGTACTCTTTTCGGTACGTCCCCACACATTGTAGTAAAAAAATGGAGCAAGCACGCCAAGCGCACTCATACTAAGCATACTGTAAGCATAAAGACCTTGTGCATAAAACAAAAACGCAAACATGGTGAATGCCACGCCCGAAAGGCTCGAAGCCAAACCATCAATACCATCAATCAAGTTAATGGCATTGGTAATAAAAACACATAAAAAGATCGTGAGCGGAATGCCAATATATTCAGGAACCACCTCTATTCCAAAAAGTCCATAAAAATGGTTGATATAGATACCCGATATAGGCAAGAGGCAAGCACATATAAATTGAACGATAAATTTCTTACGATACATAACGCCCACCAAGTCGTCGGCAATACCCACAAAGTAAAGCAGTGTTAAGCCACATACCAGCAACAATAGCTGCTTCACCAGTGGCAAAATATGCACTTCGAGAATTGGATCGCCAAAAAGCAAACGCATCACCATCACTAAAGACATGGTAAAGAGAATGGTAGGATAGAATGACAAGCCTCCTAAACGAGGAATAGACCCCTTATGCGTAGTTCTATCATTCGGGATATCAAACAATCTTTTTTTCACTGAAATCAACGATATACTCGGTATCAAAATCCGAGCCATAATCAAGGAAATCAAGAAAGTTAAAACCATAAATAATTGAATCATATAGATTTATTTTTGTATTCTACTTAATTTGTTGTTTTTGTATATCCGCACCAAAGTTGGTAACTCCCATAAATTATGAGAGAAACCAACTTAGACAAAGGTAATCGAAGCTAAGAAAATCTTAAATTAAAACAACCTAATTCTTTTGCAAATGTAAAGCTT
The DNA here is from genome assembly GCA_947036995.1 of uncultured Parabacteroides sp. Classification (GTDB taxonomy): domain Bacteria; phylum Bacteroidota; class Bacteroidia; order Bacteroidales; family Tannerellaceae; genus CAMQTD01. The sequence continues at coordinate 2,119 of CAMQTD010000162.1, read as the reverse complement.
TATTTCTACACAGCAAAAAAATAAAATGCAAAAAGCGAATCACACTCACGGTTTCCGGCTAAATATTTAAAAAATCATAAAAAAACAAAGCCTGTATAGTTCACAATGGATTCAGAAAACTCCAATATACGCACGCAGCCCCACTGCACCCACACGTCGAAACAGCTCGTCGGGATCTAGTCCCTTATCGAGTCTGATTTTATGACAGGTGATGCGGTCTCGTAACGCCATTTGAATACGTACCGCTGCCGAGAGTCCTGCCACATCGCCATCGAGCACAAGGTAAAGCTGGCGCGCTTGCGAACAAAGGATATCCACCTGCTGTGGCGTAAAAGCTGTGCCGCACAACGCCACACAATTTGTGATACCTGCAGCATGCAGCGCAAGCGCATCTTTATACCCCTCTACGATATAGGCTGTTTGCGTACGCCTTATCTCGGGCAGTGCATGGTGCAGTCCATAAAGCGTTGCACTTTTATCAAAACCATCCGAAAGGGCGGTATTGAGGTATTTGGGTATGGCTGGATTTTGGTCGCCGATACGCCTAGCGGCAAAGCCAGTGAGCCCACCCTCGGCATTGTGCAGGGGGAAGATTACCCGATTCATCATCCGTTGCAGCGAAGGGGTTTTGTACCGATCGTATGCACACATTGGGGAGATGCCCACACCAAATGCACGATACACCGCCTCGAGTGCCGTATCGCCTGGATCGTAAGGCAGTAGCGATGCCAAAAACTGCGCATTCTCCTGCTCGGTGCGGAGCTTGCACACAAGGGGGCGCCTATCGGGAAGTGGAGGTTCGGGCACGGCTGGGGCGGTAAACTGTCCGCCTGCAATTTTTTGAACCGCCTCTACAAAGGTGCAGTGCTCTATCTCTTGCACAAAATTGATCACATCGCCCTTGGCACCACAGGCAAAGCAGTGGTAAATTTGTAGGTTGGGCGAGATGCGTAACGATGGATGTTTGTCGGGGTGAAACGGACACAGCGCCACATGTCCACTCCCTTTGCGCATCAAAGGGAGGTATTTAGAAACGACGGTTTCGATACGGTGTGCACGTTTGAGTGCCTCTACATCGATGGTGGTTGTGAATGGATAACGGCTCATAGGTTTAATTTATTTTCGGGATCTGAAATAACGGTAAACGAACTATTACGTACAAAGCGCGCCTCGCCTATGGAGCCGTTGCGGCACTTCTTTACACACAGCAGACCTGCGTTTTTGTAACTAAAGTGCGTTTCGGGATCTTCCAAAATTCCGTGGCGGTAGGGATTATACACAAAGATAATGCAATCTGCCACCTGCTCGATGCTGCCCGAGTCTCTGAGGTCGTGAATTTCGGGTTTGCAACCCTTCTCTACACGATTCTCGCTGTTTCGGTTCATTTGCGAGATCACCAGCACAGGGATATTTGCCTCCTCGGCGAGCCGCTTGAGCGCTTCGATAATGCGCCCCACTACGGTATCCATTGTATCGGATCTGCCGCTATTTTTTTGTATCAGTTGTAGGTAGTCTACCACCAAAAGATCACATTTCCCCTGTTTGCGCGCAATCAATACTTGGGCGCGAATCTCCTCTACACTATTGCCGGGGGTGTGGTCGAAAAAGAGAGGCGTGGGTTGCAGCCTTTCGGTAAGCTGCTCCATGCGTGCAAGCTCTTGCTCGCTCACACCACACATGCGGAGGTTGGCAGCCTCTACAGGTGCCATGCCAGCAAACACACGGTTCATGGTCTGCATCTCGGTCATCTCCAAACTGTTAAAGCATACATGTACGCCTTGCAGTGCGGCATGCATGGCAATATGCATGGCGATGGCAGATTTTCCGTCCGAGGGTCGACCCCCCAACACCGTAACTTCGCCATCAAACAAGCCGCCTATGGTGTAGTCGAGTTCGCGCAATCCTGTGGGTATGCACTGCTCGTTTACGCCTGTTTCGAATCGCTTGCGGTGAACTTCGTACACACGCTGTGCCAGCAAGCCGATGGCTTGATAGTTTTTGTTCGTCAGCGTGTCGGTGCGGATGGCAAGCAGGGTTTGTTCGGTTTCGGTGATAATGGCTTCGTAATCTGCCTCTTCGGTCCCTGCTTTGCCAGCTTTGTGGCAAAAAGCGCTTGCAG
>CAMQTD010000161.1 GCA_947036995.1 uncultured Parabacteroides sp. | reverse complement strand
TTAATCTTTAAAATCAACCATTTTAGGTTTTAAAAACAATAACTGAATCGCCAATGCTGCAAAAACAATAATTGCCAACAGCGCGAAATTCTGTCCTAGATCACCATTATCAGTAGATCTTCCGAGAATGTCGGTAATAGCAGCCCCTGCAAATACACCCGTCATATTCATCACACCATAGGCGGTTGCACGGTTACGAGAGGATATAAATTGGCATAGGATAGGCATGTTGTTAGCATCGAATATACCATAACCAATACCAAAACAGATACCTCCAGCAAGGATAGTAAAGAATGATTGTCCCATTCCTAAAAATAGCAGAGCAGGGATGGTTAATCCTAATCCGATAGCCCCTGTGTAGATGCGTCCTCGAACATTGCGTTGAACCCATTTGTCTGAAAGAATACCTCCAGCAATTACACCAATAAACGATGATATTGCGATGGTGATTGTAGAGAGTGGTCCTGCTTGTGCCATATCCATGGATAGGTTTTCGGAGAACAGTGTTGGTAACCAATTCTTTGTAGCCCAACCTGGAAGACTTGGCGCAGCAAAGTAGATTAAAATTACCCAAAATGAGATATTTGTTAACAACATCGTAAAGCTTTTGAATACAGAAGACAAATCAAAACGACTGCCTGCTGCTTTTTCAGCTTCTACGCTGTGATCTTTTTTATCTTTCAAGAATAAAATCAGAACAATAGAATATACAATACCAACTAAACCAAACCAGTGGAATGTTACTTCCCAAGAGTAGTTCTCAGCAAGTGTTGCGCCAAAACCACCTAAGGCTTGTCCCATATACAGTCCTGTCATGTGGATACCAATAGCAAGAGAGCGGCTTTTGTCTGTGTGGTAATCTGCAATTAACGAAAGTCCTGCCGGAATATATAATGCTTCACTCACACCCATAACGGCACGCAAAATATATATTTGATCAAAACTTGTGGCATATCCCATAAGCAATGTTACGGCAGACCATACAAATAAACTACCTACGATAAGCCATTTGCGATTAATTCGGTCGGCAATAATTCCAGCTACAGGGCTCATTAATCCATAGATCCAAAGGAATACAGCCATTAATCGACCAAAATTTGCGGCAAGTTCAAGTTCTTTAATGTCTACCATCATAGCATCTCGCATGGTAGATAACATTTGCCTATCCATGTAATTAAGTAAAGCAACTACCCATAGCAATGCTACGACTACCCAAGGGTATATATTCTTGTTTTTCATGATTTTGTGATTTTATAAGAAAAAAGTGATTGTATCACCTGAGGGCTTATATTATTAGTTTCCTCAGATGATACATAACTACTACTACTTAACTATTACTTTGTGGTTATTTCATTACATAGTGTATGACATTTTATCAACATTCGCGGAATGTGAAAAGGACCTTTAAATAAATTTCCTTTAGCTGGTTGAGCTACCGTACCATCTCTGTGTAGATAGCCAAACCATTCTCCATTCTCTGAATCAGGAAAATGCGCATATGTATAGTCGTTGATTTGTTTATGCATGGCGAGGTATTTCTCGTCTCCAGTAGCTTGGTAGGCATAAAGAGTAGCAATTATTGCTTCAGTTTGTGGCCACCAAAACTTCATATCCTGCGCATAGTCTTGAGAAGGGAAATTCTTGCAATCCATGAAGTTTATAATTCCTCCATATTGCTTGTCCCAGCCCCAATCCCAGCTCCAATCTAAAATTTGTGTACCCATCTCTACAAGCGATTTATCCCAGTTTTTAGCTTTTGCCTCTTCAAGGATAAACCATGCAGTTTCAATCGCATGTCCAGGGTTTATGGTTCGTCCCATGCAAGAATCAATAAATTCACCGTTAGGTCCTACTGTTTCAAGTACAGCTTTAAATTCTGAATGCATGAAATCTTTTTTGATTTCGGCAATCGAAAGATCTATTTGGTTACTTAAAACCTCATCTTTTATCGCTCTACGTATAACGGAGGCTGTATTTATTAGAATCATGCAGATCGAATGCCCCTTTGCTTCTAGTGATGGAAGGTATTTTGCTTCAGAAAGCGCTGGCGTATTCTTATATTTTAAAACTAGATTGAAAAGATCAAGCGCTTTTTGTGCATAACTAGCATCACCAGATGCCGTTGAATATTCTGCCATTGCAATAGCGGCAAAACATTCAGAGAACAAATAGCGTCTCTTACGTAGTGGTGTTCCATTGGCTGTTACTTCAAAGAAGAAACGTCCGTCGGTGTCAATACAATGCTTCTCAATAAAATCTATTCCAGATTTTGATGCCTCTAGCCACGCTTGATTTTTTTCAATTGAATTGTACGCATTTGCAAGCACATAAGCAAATCGCCCTTGAAACCAAACAGATTTCGTGCTGTCCATGAGTTTGCCAGACTGATCAAGACAAGTATAGTATCCGCCATTGATTTTGTCTACCCCATTTTGAAGCCAAAAAGGTAAAATATTTTCTGTGAGATCTGTTTTATATTGAACAGCACAATTTTGTAAATATGTGCTGTTTGTTGTTGAGTATTTGTTCATCCGTGTTGTATTAAATATGCGTCGAATCTAATTTTTATTTATTGCAGCGATCAAAGAAATTAATTGCTTCAAGTTCTTGTTTCATAGAGATCTCTTCGCTCTCTGTCATGTTTTGGAACGGTGTTCTGTTTTTACCCAAATCAAGACCGATAAGTTTCATGATTCTTTTACCACCAACAATGTTTCCACGGTAGTTGCAAATAACATTGATAACCTCTTGAGAGAAGTTTTGTAGTTCACGCGCCTTCTCGATGTCACCATTTTCCCAAGCCTCAATAATGCCAACAAGCTCTTTTCCGTTGTAGTTTGTAGTACCACCAATTCCGCCTTGTGCACCACCCATTGCTAAGCAAGGAAGGATTGTTTCGTCTTGTCCGTGAAGCATATCAAATTTACCATCGCTGTATAGTCTGCATTGATTATATTCATAGATGCTTTCGAATGTATATTTAATACCTGCAAAATTAGGAATGCGACCATCTACAGCCTTTAAGAAAGGTAGCATAGGAAGGAATACACCACTTAGAGCAGGGATATGATAGAAGTAAAAAGGAAGATTAGGTGCTCCACAAGCAATCTCCTCACAATATTTCACTAGCTCTTCTACACGGCTTGCTTTAGGGAATGGAGATGCCATAGCACCAATACCCCAAGCACCAATCTCTTGTGCGTGTGCAGCTAAACGGTTACTCATTTTTACACAAGTACTACCTACGTGTACAATTACTTTAAAACCTTTAGGTGAAACTTCAACCCATTTCTCAGCTAGTTTTATTCTTTCATCTTCAGTAAGCATATAGCCTTCGCCAGACGATCCGTTGATGAATACACCTTGAAGTCCGTTTCTTTCTAAAAGAGCCGCATAAGCTGCAATTGGTTCGTAATTAACTTCTCCATTATCGTAAAATGGAGTAAATGGTGCGTTGATTAATCCTTTAATTCTTTCCATGATTCTTAATATTATACTGGTTGAATATTAAATATTTTATTAATGATACAAAACTAAATAAAATAATTTAATAACAAATGTATTTCTATTGAATAATCTTATTATTAACATTCATTTGTAACTAAGTCTCTTGAATTGTTAAAATGGCGTTGTTTATCTCCTTTTAATTTATAAAGATGAGAATGTGAAGCTTTTGTACAAATATTTTAAATTAATTAGGTAGCTCATTTAGTTGTATAATTAAATTAGCTACCTTTGTTATATAATATAATATTATTAATAATGGACAGTTCAGATCATTCAACGACAAATTTTTTGTTCCGATCAGAGGATAGTGTGAAAAATGTATTGTTGAAAAAGAAAATTATACAGCAATTGATTTTTTTAGGAAATTCATCCATTGCAGATATTTGCAAGATGATAGAATTGAGTGTGCCCACAGTAACTAAATTAATATTGGATTTGGTTGATGATGGCTATCTCGTAGAATTAGGTAAACAAGATACCTCTGGAGGAAGGAAGCCAAGCATGTTTGGACTAAATCCCAATGCAGGTTATTTTGTAGGTGTTGAGGTGCGTCGTACGCGTCTTTTGTTGGCAACGATAGATTTTATGGGTGAAATGATTGATCAAGAATATGATATTCCCTATACCCTAGAGAATACACCCGAAGCATTAGATGAATTATGTACACTCATCAATAATTATATAGACCACCTGCCTGTCGACCGTAAAAAGATTCTTTACATAAGTATGAATCTCTCGGGTCGCATCAATTCAATATCAGGTTATTCATATAGCTATTTCTATTTCAGCGAAGAACCTTTGATGATGGTATTAGAAGAGCGATTAGGAATTGCAGTGAATTTAGAAAATGACTCTCGCGCAATGGCTTATGGAGAGTATATGGCTGGCGTTGTGCAGGGAGAAAAGAATATACTACATATCAATCTGAATTGGGGACTTGGTTCAGGAATTATTATTGACGGAAAGCTTTATTATGGTAAATCTGGATTTTCGGGCGAAATTGGGCATATGCCTGTATTCGATAACGAGATAATCTGTAAGTGTGGCAAAAAGGGATGTTTGGAGACCGAAGCATCAGGTTTTGCAATTATGCGCATGCTTAATGAAAAATATAAGGCAGGTTGCACAACCATTTTAGCTGACAAAATAGATTCGGAAGAGGGTGTTTCTTTGTACGAATTTGTTGATGCAGTATTAAAAGAGGATGTGTTAGCGATTGAGATTGTCGAATCCATAGGGCTTTCTTTAGGTAGAGGAGTTGCAGGGTTAATTAATTTGCTTAATCCTGAATTAGTTGTTATAGGAGGTCCACTCTCTGAGGTTAACGATTATATACGTTTGCCTATCGAATCTGCCATTCGCAAATACTCGCTTAATTTGGTGAATAAAGATACAAATATAAAGGTTTCGAAGTTAGGAACTAAAGCTGGTGTAATCGGATCTTGTTTATTGTCAAGAAGTAAGCTCTTAGGATTAATTTAATTTATTCTACTCTATTGAAATAGTATATTTATTAAAATTCAATTTCATTTCTATACTGATATATGAATAATAATATTAATTTTGTGAGTAATAAATCGAAATACATATTTTAATTACAATAATACTATGCAAAACAGACGCGATTTTTTAAGAAATGCTTCGTTACTTTTAGC
>CAMQTD010000160.1 GCA_947036995.1 uncultured Parabacteroides sp. | reverse complement strand
CCAAAGATAGTCAATAAATTGAACCACAACTCTGATTGAGGGTGTAAAAGATAGCATCATTAAGAAAAGGTGTAATTACAGATCGTTTTCTCATAAGTAACTGATATTAGACTACATAAATACATATATAATATCGAATATACGCTGATTAGAATCATGTATTAAAATATAACTATTACCAATTGAAGGTATGCTTCGGAATTCAAAATCTGGCGAATACACTTCATGCTTTTTTATAGGTGTGGAAAGATCTCCCTGTTTGATATCTATCTCTTTATAGATGGATATATATAGCGCTTGATTCCCTATTTTTTTAAATAGATATTTTGGCAATTTAATATTAATCATCTTACCTTCATCATTTATATCTGCAATATATACTTTGGGGAAGGACTTTTTTATAGCCATTTCTTGAATGGTGCTTATATTCCACTCTTTTGAATCTTTCGACAGACTTTCGTTAATTAAAAAGACTTTGTCATTTAGAAGTCTCTTGTAAGACCTTTGGAAATGAATGTTTTTACCAATGAAATCGCACTCCTCGTTAAACTGCTCACCTAACTTAGTCAACTTACTCTTTTCAGGTATTCTAAATAGTTGAATTATGCTCCCTGTTGAATTACTGCAACAATATATATTGTTGCTATACTTGTCTTGTTTCAGGTTGTAAGATGCAGTATCATTCAGTTGTATGTTAGGGATAAAATACATTGATGTTGTAATGTCTAAATAGGGTCGCATAAACTCATTCTGTATATGAAAAACAAAATTGTTAGCTTTTAGATTGATATTAAATTGTTGATTAATTAATGCTGTTTCTCTTATAAATCTATTGCGACTAATTTGATGAGCGTTAGAATCAGCATATATTGCTTGCATATCTACTGAAACCCCTATTTTTTTATTGCTATATTGGTTGTAAATATCCATCGTAAATGTGTTCGACTTCTTGTATCTACTTGTAATGAAATTCGTAGAACCACAAGAAGTAAACAATGATACTGCAATGATGTATATAAAATTATATCTGTACATATCTTTTAGTTTATAGTAGATGTTAGTGTCCAAAACGAGATGTTTCAACCTCCTTGTATTTTTTCTTTGTGTAGCTGCCAAATGTGTAAGAGAGGTTTAGCGTAAAAGTGCGATTGTATCTCCCTGTGTACATTGATAGTTTTTGCCCCTGCCAGTTTTGAGTAACACGTGGCATCCGACTTTCGAAGATATCATTGCACTTTGCTGTTATATTGAGTGCATTGTCAAGCAATGACAATTTAAATCCTGCATCTACACCCCAACTTTGCTCTAAATCAAAGAGTCCTTGGATAGCAGGACTTTGATATATGCCATTTACCTCGATTGAGAAGTTTTTACTGAGCTTAACTGTGTTGTTGATTTTAACCACGCCCACCCAAGCAGAGCGATCGAATGACAGATCGTAAAAGTTATCACATCGCTGCTTCATACGTAATCCCGTGAGCGTAGCTTTTGAACTTAACCAACCATCAATATTAAAGGGTATCATGATGTTTGCACCATATTGGCGTGCGTAGTCAAAATTGATATTCTTATAAATAAGAGCAAAGCGGTCAGGTGATAGGTAGGCATTTTGCGTGAAATAATCCTCTGTTTGCGAAGCGAATAATACGAAGATATATCGTTTCTTATAGATATATACGAATTGTGAAGCATAACTTTGCATCGGTCTGAGTAGAGGATTACCGTGCAATTCGGTGTAACCATCAACATAGGTAATAGCATCTTGTAACATCCAGTATGATGGATAAGTTTTATCCGAAGTGATATTTGCTTGCAGTATATTATCTTGGTTAAACATCCACATAAAATTTGCTTGCGGATAGAGCATCCATCGCTGCTCTCCCTTTAGGTTGTAGTACTCACCTGTAAGCGATGTAGATATAGAGCCTTTTTTTAGTTTTTTGCCAAAACCAACATATAGCTCTGATCTCCATTCAGTAAGGCGAGAGTTGGTGTCAAAGGTTTCAACCTCGCCAATAATGGTATTATAATGCTGAAAATCTTTATCTTCTGCCCATGCCCCTTTCGTACCATAATTCAAACCCCAGCCACTGCCCAATGTATGTTCCATGTTAGCATAGAAATTAAGACGACTAACACGCTGCCCCGATCGAATATCGAATGATGATGTCGTGCTATCAGCGTAGAGATTGTTTAAATATCCGTCATTGTGATTGTTGTACGAAGTGTAATCTATACCAATATCAAAACCGCTTTTAGCTTTGTAACGAAGTGCAATATTATGCAGGGCAATATCATCTCGCTTGTTGCTCACTGACTCTACAAACGAACCGTCTGAGTTTGAAATGGAGTGCTGTGTAGGAGTAATTTCGCTATTGTAGACTATACTAAGTGAACTTTTTTCAGTTGGTGTATAGTCAAAGGCTGCTCTAAGGGTGTGCTGCTCTCCCATCGATTGCATATCCTCTATTTGTTGGATTGTGGCTTTCTGTTCTCCAACAGTGTGTGTAGTGGTGAGCTGAGATTGCAGAGGTGAATAGTAGTTGTTGTAACCGTATATTACATCGGCAGACCACGTTGGAGTAGAAATAGCAAAACTACCACCCGAGTTCCATGAGTTTTTATGTTGATGCCCATATCCAGTATGTAGCTCGCCCGAGTAGGAGTTATCACGACTTTGCTCCATGATAAGGTTGATTGCTGCCCCACGAACGCCATATTGGGGTGGAGTGCTGTACATCACTTCAGCACTTTTAATTCTATCGATGGGCATTGAACGGAGTATCGTTTCGAGTTGAGAGGTACTCATCGAAGTTGGTTTTCCGTTGATTATCACCTTTACTACCCCTATACCAGCAAGGGAAAGTACACCATTGTTTTCGTCAATTCCAGGCAGATAGCTTAGCGCTTCGTAAACATTTGTTGCGATTGTACTACCAGTTAGTTGCTCCATGTTGTAGCTCAACTTCCCCTCTTCTGCCTTGACCATTGGGCGGTAGGCTTTTATAGTTATTTCATCAAGTGATAAAATATTTTGAATTAATACAATATCACCAACCTGTCCGTTTTTGAATGTTTGCTGTAACCGTTCAAAGGAGATATGGTTAAATTGTAATTGAAATGATGTTGTATTCAGCGGTATTTCAAAAACCCCCTTTACATCGGATATTGTGGATGCAACGTAGGTCGAATCAGAGGCAAACATTACCACCGTAACGCCAGAGATTGGAGCAGCAGAGGTATCTACAACACGCCCCTTCACATTTTCGTTTTGTACCACGTTTTGCGCCAGCAATGAAACAGTAACAATCAATAGTAGCAGTGAGGATAGCATCTTTTTCATATGTGATTCGTTTTACGTATTATTTCACTGCAAAGGAAACTAATTTTAATATAAAACGCGTGTAATTACACCTTACTTATTATTTCTATACCTGCTGATTATTAATGCTTTATAAAATTAAAATCTTACCTTACGAAAAGTAAGCAATAAATTCGCTTGTTGTATCCTGTGAAACCTCTAATATCTTACGTTTGAGTTTCGATTTAAGCGTGTATATACTACCAAGAGACATGCCGAGCATTACAGAAATTTCTTGAGATGAAAAGCCTGCAATTACAAGTACTGCAAAATTGCAGTTCTTCTGTGTCCATGTAGGAAACTCACTTTTGAGTCGGCTCACTGCTCCGTTGGTGTAGAGGTCTGTCATGCTCATAATATCAGAGAGCATCACATCACTTAGAACCAATTCACGGATTTTCTCCGCAAATCGTTCACTATCTCCATGAATGTAATAAATTTCCGCTATCTGTTGAATCATATCCCGTTGTGAGGAGAGGTAGTTTTTTACTATACTTTCTCGTTCATCTCTCTCACTCAACTGTTCTGTAAAGCTGTTTGTGCTCTGCTTATAGTTTTCGATCAATATCAAGTAATTGGCTATTAGATCATCACGTTTTTGGAGTCTTTGACGATATGCCTTAATACTCCATACTATTGTCCCAATAAGCAATAGTAATAGCAATCCCAATAGGTATAGGCGGTAGTGTAACTGTGTAACGTGTAGGTTGTCTGCATTCTTTCGGCGGTATTCAGCCTCGACTTGTCGCACCTGTTGTTCTCTAACAGCGGTGTGTATTGAATCGGATTTGGAGTTATATAGCTGTTGATAATCCAGTGCAGCATCCATTTGACCTGCTACACGTGCTATCTGAGAGGCACTTTTATAGTAGCCAATATTATGAGATGTTGTAGAGCTTATCTGTTTCATCCCTTTTTTGATATATTCGTATGCTTTTTGTGGCATTTCATTGCGATAAAAGACAAATGCAGAGATTGTATTATACATAAATATTGGCGACTCACTCCACCTTTCATTCGTACTTACATAATTGAGTTTCAGTATGCTGTTATAGTCGATCGAATTACGCATTGCAAGCAACCTTTTAGGGGTGAATATATCTTTATCAGCAGTAATTGAAAAGCTGATAATAACCAAGTCGAGCCACATTTGTAACTCTTTATCAACTGTGGAGAGACGTAGTTGCTCTAACATCTTAACACCCTCTGCCTCTTTACCTTCAGAGATTGTAACCTGAGCAAGCATAAACCTATTTTTAAAAGCACTTTTTTTATCAAGACTTTCAAATATCTCAGCTGAACGAAAAAAATATTCCTTTGCCTCCTTGTGATAGTCTTGCTCAAAGTATAAAGAAGCCAAATTATGGTAGGTACTTGCGTGTAACTTTAGTTGTGTGCTATCTTTTATTTCTTTATCAAACATAGATAGTATTTTTAGATAATTCTCAGTTGCATTCTTTATCTGCATTCCATTCTTTTGAACTCCAGCAAGATAATATAGTGCTTCGATTTTATCTGTATTACCCCCATATTTATTATAATAATCGACCGCAGGGGCTATAATGGAATCATTTGTTATTTTAATAGATATCTTTTCATATGCCTGAGAGAGCAATACCCTATATCTTGCATCATCATTTTTTGATAGTTTGTTAGTATCAATATTGCGCAGAATAATAAGAGTTGTATCTGGATTCTCTTCTATATATGTTTCAGCAAACAACAACTTCTTATTCGTGTTATTGTCTTGGCAATTTATAGTTGTAAATATAATCAATATCAATAGAACTGTTTTCATTAGTTTTTGTATCCATAATTTAAAAGGATCGAAAGGTACAAAATATATTTAATTTAAACAGTCTAAATTAGAGAGAGGAACATACCACTGTAACTAAGCGATCCCTCGACCATACGCAACAACACTTTACCACGCTACCCATAACGTAAA
>CAMQTD010000159.1 GCA_947036995.1 uncultured Parabacteroides sp. | reverse complement strand
TTTTTATATTGGGAGCAGTTTCTTTTTATAGATCATCGTTTTTTAAAACGCTGGGTGTATTATTGGCAGTAATTGGATTGTCCACATTGTTAAATATATTCTTTCTTTTTATCTTTAGTACAGGAGAGAGTTCTTTTGAAGATCTCTTTAGCATGTTAGAACAAGGAGTAGGAAATGCTTTTCCAGTAGCTTCGGATAGAGCTCTTTTTGATTTGGGAGAGTCAATCCTTTCTGCATTGGCAACGTGGATACTAGCCTATTACCGATTAAAGGAGTCTCAAATTATTTCTAAATTATAAACATATGAATTTTAAAGATAGCAAAGCAATTTATTTACAAATAGCAGAGCGCATTGAAGACGAAATTGTACAAGGAACATATATTGAGGATAGTCGTATCCCCTCTGTTCGCGAGTATGCTATGTTGGTTGAGGTGAATGCGAATACGGTAATGCGATCTTTTGACTACTTACAAACGCAAGAGATTATTTACAACAAACGAGGGCTTGGCTATTTTGTAGCGCAAGATGCACGCACACGTATTATTACACTGCGTCAAACATTGTTTTTGAATGAGAAGCTACCGCACTTCTTTTCAGAACTTCAATCGCTTGATATATCCATGCAAGAGATTAAAACGCGCTATCAAGCCTATATTAAAGAACAAACAAAATTAAAAAAATGAGAACAACAAGCAAAATTATAGTAGGTGGTTATCTATTTATGACCTTTTTAGGTCTTGTATTTATTATCATACAGTCAAAATTGCCGACTGAGGAAGTTTTGATATATTCATTAGCGGATGATCGTATCGAAACAAAGGAACTACCACCTTTTAAAGTCTTTAAATTAAGGTTTGCGCATAGAAACCTGGTAGGGGATATAATTGGATTGAGAGATGCGAAATTTACAATAAGCCAATCAGAAACGAATGTAAGCAGTTTTGATATCCCAGAAACATTCGAGCCTACACTTTCGCTAATAACAGTAGGCGATACACTTATTTGTAATATTGTGCTTCCTGACACAATTAAGAAAATAATGAAAGAGCATGATTTTTTTCATCTGCAAAAGTTTCACTGTAAGTTATCATTACCAAAAGGAAGTTCCATGTTTGTACATAATGAAACAAAGAGTTTTGCTACAAATATTGAAAAAGTACAGTTTGAAAATTTATCATTAGAGAGTAATGATGCGGTACATGTAACATCTTCGGATATAACTAATTTTTCATATCGTGCAACTGACTGGAATCAGATAAATATCGAAGTATTAAAGTCTACAATAGGAAATTATAATTTAAACTTGGACGATGTAGCGAGTTGGAATATCAAGGAGAGTCATGTTGGGAAATTAAATCTTTCGTCTGATAAACAAATACGAATAACCTCCATACCATATACAATGTGCGACGAAGTTACTTATACACCGAAAAATGAAAAAGCAAGTTTAAACGTTAAATTAACTTCTCCAACAACATTGACCGCGCTCAATATATAAAGGTAAAATATCCTATTTTAAAGTGAGGGGCAGAGTCGTAACGCTTATGCAGAGTCGTTTAATTATCAAAAAGATAGTCCAATAAAAAAGAGAAACAATTTCATAAACCTCAAGGAGATGTTATAAGCCCAAAAACAGATTGAGCTAATATCATCTCCTTGTAACAGTTTATGGAATTGTTTCTCTTCCTTTTATAGCGTTACGCTAACTATATGCTTAAATACCCAATGAGCATTTGATTTGATTAATTTTCTCTTCGGCACGTTTGTCTGCATCGGCTAATTCGGCTACAGAGTTTACTTTATCTTGTACCTCTACGTAGAATTTAATCTTAGGCTCTGTACCTGAAGGACGGATCGAAATCTTAGAACCATCTTCGGTAAAGTACTGCAATACGTTTGCTGTAGTAGGCATGTCGAGGGTGATTTTCTCATTCTCAGCCATACTTAAACCTCTAAGTGTTGCAAAGTCGTAGAAGAAAGTTACTTTAGAACCTGCAATCTCTGATAGCGGATTCTCTCTAAAGTTCTTCATCATTGCATCAATCTCTTCTGCGCCAGACTTACCTTGCTTCACAACAGAGATTCCTTTTTCTTTCGAGAAACCATACTCTACGTATATCTCTTGAAGCAGTTGGAACAATGTTTTGCCATTGTCTTTAGCCCATGCAGCAATCTCAGCTAAGATAGCACAAGCAGATACAGCATCTTTGTCGCGTACAAAGTCTTCGCAAAGGAAACCGTAGCTCTCTTCGCCACCACCGATAAAGGTTTTCTTACCTTCGTTGTTGCGCATTACATCGGCAATCCATTTAAATCCTGTGTAGCAGTCGAACAGCTCTACGCCGTTGCGCTCGGCAATGGTGCGGATAAGTTCTGTTGTAACGATTGTTTTTACTACATACTCATTTCCTTGAATACGTCCAAGCTCTTTCCAACGTGTAATTAGGTAGTATACAAAGATCAATGCTACTTGGTTACCGTTTACTAAGATAAACTCACCTTCGTTGTTACGAATTGCAGCACCTACACGGTCGGCATCAGGGTCCGAAGCCAATACAAGTTCTGCATCTGTATCAATTGCCTTTTGTACGGCAAGTGCTAAAGCTGCTGGCTCTTCTGGGTTAGGAGAGAGTACGGTTGGGAAATCGCCACTTATCACATCTTGCTCTGGTACGTGGATGATGTTGGTAAAACCATACGCCTTCAATGTATCAGGAATAAGGTGTACACCTGTTCCGTGGATTGGGGTGTAAACAATCTTCATATCGTGATGGCGTGCAATCGACTCTGGAGAGAGTGTAATTGTTTGTAGCGCCTTGATATAAGCGTTGTCAATATCGCTTCCGATAATTTCGATAAGCGCTTTGTTGCCTTCGAATTTGATTTCGCTCGCGTCGTTTATTTTATTTACTTCGGCAATCGTATTTTTGTCGTGCGGAGAGATCATCTGCGCGCCATCGTTCCAATACGCTTTATAGCCATTGTACTCTTTAGGATTGTGCGAAGCTGTTAAGATAATACCACTCTGACAGCCTAGTTCGCGGATAGCGAAAGACATCTCTGGGGTAGGACGTAGATCTTCGAACTGATATACTTTGATTCCGTTTGCCGAAAAAATATCTGCAGAGATGTCAGCAAATAGGCGACTGTTATTACGACTGTCGTATCCAATTACTACTTTAATCTGCTCTAATGCTGCAAACTCTTTTTTAAGATAATTCGAAAGCCCTTGGGTAGCTGCACCTACGGTGTAGATGTTGATACGGTTAGAGCCAACGCCCATGATACCGCGGAGTCCGCCAGTTCCGAATTCAAGATCCTTGTAGAAGCATTCTATTAATTCGGTTGTATCTTCACTTGCAAGCATACGCTCCACTTCGGCGCGTGTTTGTGCATCGTAACTCTCAGTAAGCCATTTATTGGCTTTGCTGATTACCATCTGTAACAATGTGTTTTCTTCCATGTCTATATTAATATTTTGTGTAATTTATCAACTACAAGCAAAGATACAGAGATTATTGTTTCTGACAAGTTTCTAGCTTGCTAAGATTGCTATTTATTAGTTATGTTTTTTTACGTGTTTGCTTCGCTTTCGTTTTCGCTTGCGTTTTGCTTAGGCTATATGCTTTCATGTATGTTGCTTGGTTTCCGCATCCATCGGTAACATGCAGTGTGAGCTGGTGCTTGCCCGTAAGCTGCTGTTTGTTTAGGTGATAGGTGATAGTCGCTGTTTTAGCATCGTGCGTAAAGAGTACAAATTGGTTGTCTATCGTTGCTCGGTAGCTTTTAACACCGCTGAGGTTGTCTGTTATTTTAAATGTAATCTTTTGGCTGCTAACCCAACTATTGGGGTTTATGGGCGTTATTTTGGGGGCAACTTTGTCTATGTTAATGGTATAGTTACCGAGTTCGTCAATATCCGCATCTATCCATCCGTGGCGGTAGTCTCCACCAATCCAATATGTTCTGCCACGCTTTAGTTGTACAATTCCATACTGCTGCTTGTTGTGCAATGTATCGTGTTGCAGGTGTAGCGATAGCTGTGCGGATTTATGCAAAGGTACGGGTTCGTTGTGCAGATAGTGTGTAAGCGCTAATGCGGTGCTGTCTGCCTTTGCTTTGTACTGAAAGTATAGGTTGCTGTATAGATTGTTGCGTGGAATGGCTAAGCGAATACCTCTGGCACCCCATAGGTTCATGCTTCTGAACGAGAATAGGGTTGTGTTTTCGCGTTCAATCGGTATAATGGGTTGTTCGCTTCCTGTCACATCAAAGCGTAGGGTTGTTTTATTGCCATAGATATCACTTAGTTGATACGCCAACTGGTAGGTGCCCGCCTTTCGGATTGCTAATATACCGTGATTAGGGGCTTCGATAAAGCGCAGTTTATTCCCTGGCTCAACAAAACTTTTGATAAAGAAGGCGCGGTTTTTGCTCCACTCGGGATAATCTGTCAAGGCGTTGAGGTAGCGCGTTTCGTCAAAGCTATATTGCTTGATGTCGCTTCGGAATAATAGGGTACTATCTGCTTTGAGTGTAATCTCTTTCACGCCATAGATGTTGGTTGTATTATCCATATAGTCGTATGTTTGTACGGCAAATCCAAGTTCTCCCCATGCTTTAATTGGTTGGCTTATTGAGAGCGTACCGTTTTTACCCTGCGTAGGGGTTATTATAATGGGCTTCGTGTTTCCATTTAATGTGCCTTTCCCTGGGATGGGATATATCTTAATGGATCGGATCTTGGGTGCACGGGTATCTTTAATTTGATCTTTGTAGTAAACAATTGGATCGAGCACCTCTTCGGTTACGGTATTACGCACTTCAAAGTGTAAATGCGGACCGCCCGAACTACCACTATTACCACTCAACCCCAATAGATCGCCTTGCTTAACAGGGAATTGTGTTTTACTTGGTTTTATATCTACTTTGAAGCGTTCCAATCTATACTGTTCGGCATTCATATAAGTTGCAATGGAATCGTTGAACCGAAGCAGGTGCGCATAAACGGTAGTTAACCCATTGGGATGATCTACATAGATCGCGTTTCCATATCCCGAAGGACTAACCGATATACGCGATACATACCCATCATGTACCGTCTTTACCGCTTTACCAACACGACCTTGTGTTTTAAAATCAATCCCCGAATGGAAATGATTACTACGTAGCTCGCCAAAGTTCCCACTAAGCAAGATGGGCAGATCAATGGGCTTTTTCCAACTGTTTGCAATGCTGTCTTGTGCTGTTAGGTTGCAGGTACAAAGGAGGCATAAGACGGATAATGCTACACAGCGCATGTTGGAAAATAGAAACGGAGGATGTTTTATCTGTAAACTGTACATGATTGAATTTAGTTTTTAAGTCTCAATTATAGAAACCGTCGTTTCGGAACTCTGGGTTTCTATAACTAC
>CAMQTD010000158.1 GCA_947036995.1 uncultured Parabacteroides sp. | reverse complement strand
GCGAAGTTTTCTATTATTACAGAGGAAGCGACCTATACGCCATCCGAAAAGGTGACTACAAAATCTTTTTCTCATACAAATCTGGATATGGTGGAGAGCCTAAAAAAGTATACGACATACCACATCTATACAATATTGCGCACGATCCAGAGGAGCGTTACAATATAGCGAATAAAAATATGGATGTAGTTAATGAGTTAAAGGCGTATGCTAAAGATTATTTAGAGAAAACAAAAGTAGTACCTTCTCTTTTTGATTTAAAGTAGTAAATATATAACTCATTCATATTGATCACTAAATTTAAAGCTGTATAAAAACAAAACTCCCTACTTTATACCTATCATCAAAACGAGATAGGTATAAAGTAGGGAGTTTATATATAAATTTGATTTCCTATAAAATAGTTAGCCAATCAAATGCTTACCAAACGGCAACTTTGAAAGCAAATAAGTAAAACAACCCGTTACCGTAAAAGCAACCAATGCAATTACAGGTATCTGCAAATAAGGTGCAAACTCGTAATTCTTAATCCAATCGTAACTCATCTGAACGAATAAGAAGTGTATCAAATAGATGCCAAATGTTAGTGCAGATAGTTTTGCAATAAACTTACGCAAGATGAGGTTTTTGATATTTACTTTACGTAGGATAACAAACAGTCCGAATGTCATCATAAACACATTGATATTGGTGAAGTACCAGATTACTTCTAAAGCCGGAAAGTTCTTTGCTACCGATATAAAACCGAAATAGGTAATTACTGCACCAACAATAAAAGTAGGCAATCCAATAGCCAGAGATTTACGCATAGACCAATCTAAGGGGTATTTAACAGCATAGTGCCCTAATAGCAAGTAACCGATAAAACCTGAAGTATAGTGAAACAGTCCGATCGCATTCCAATCACACATACCAAAAATAGCCATGCTACCATAATTACCTTCATACCCTAATGCTGGGGCGAAAAACTTAATATAAGGAATAAAGAGGGTGATAATCCAAAATTTAAAGTAGGTCTCTAATCCTTTCTTGCTAACAGTTTGAAGCCATGGAGAGATAACCGGTACGATTAAATAGAGCCCTATCAACATATAGATATACCAAAAAGGAACTGTGGTTAGATTAAAACTGATCGGAAAAAGAAGGATGAAATTAACAGCCTTATCAAGTGTAATCATACCATAGGCATAGTATGCTAAAGGAGAAAGTATCGACCATACAACAAAAGGAATCAATACGCGAGACATTCGTTTTTTATAAAACACCGTTGCCGTATCACGCATAGGCAGTAACAACATACCTGAGATCATAACAAACAAAGGCACACTGGCGCGTTGAAGTGTTCCCCAGAAAGCTGCAGAGTAAAATGATATCGGTGAAGTGTCGAACATGCCAACAAAGAAATCGCAGCTATGTGCTAAAACGACCATGAAACAAGCAAATACACGCATGAAATCAAGTGATTCGATACGAGCGGTCTTTACAGAAGTAATTGTATTATCCATTGAAAAAGGTATTAATTTATTAGTATAAAATTCATTGGTATATTTAAAACGAAAGGCAGTAGCAAATCGATTATTCGCTACTGCCCTTGGTTTAAATGTAATTCATTCTAAAGCTTTTACTTATTTTGATGCTATAGGTGTATCTGTCATTGTCAACTCTAATATACCACCTTGAACTAAATCGTTGTGTGTAAAGAATAGTTTATCGAGTACTTTACCATTCAGTTTAGCCTCTTTGACATACTTGTTAGCTTTACTATTGTTATGTGCAATAATCTCAAATACGCCACCTTTAACAGGAATAGATGCTTTATCAACCATTGGGCGACCGATAGCATATACTGGTTTACCTGGGCATACTTGATAGAATCCCATCGCACTCATTACATACCATGCCGACATCTGTCCACAATCTTCGTTACCGATAATACCATCAGCTTCGTTGGTATAGAATTCGCGCATGATATAATCCAAACGCTCTTGACCTTTATACGGAGACTCTGTCCAGTTATATAGATATGCCATGTGATGACTTGGCTCATTTCCATGTGCATATTGTCCAATCAAACCTGTGATATCTCCAGAAGCATTTCTTCCATCTACTTGAGAAGAGGTTGTGAACAATGTATCCAAGCGTGTCTCTAACTCTTTAGCACCTCCTATTTCTACAATAAATTCGTCCATTGCATGTGGTGTAAAGAAACTCCATTGGAAAGCATTTCCCTCTGTATAATCACTCTTCATGTGAGAAGAGTAACGTGGATTAAATGGTGTACGGAACGATCCATCTGCCATAACAGGACGCATCATTTTTGTTTCTGGATCTAAATATCTTTTGTAGTAATCGCCTTTTTTAGCATAAGCTTCGGCAACCGCTTTGTTTCCTGCTTTATCTGCAATTAAAGAGACACACCAGTCGCCATAAGCCATTTCAACACCCCATGAAACTGATTCAGCTAGTGAGTCTGCTGGTACAAAACCAAGCGTTTCTTTAAAATGCGCATGACGTGTGATAAGGTCTAACTCGCGTGTACCTTTAAATTTATCAGCCAAATCGGTACGGTAAACAGATGATTGAACAGCAGCTTCTGTCCACTCTGCTAAATCACCATCTACTAAATCTTTACAAACAAGATCAGCCAATACCGGAATAGCAGGGTAACCCACCATGCAACCTGTATAACTACTACCAATAGGCCATTTAGGAAGAATTCCACCTTCAACATAACTTTGAACTAAACTCTTACCCCAATCACTTGCCATTTGTGGCTCAATGATAGTAGCTAAAGGATGTAACGCACGGAACGTATCCCAAAGAGAGAATACAGAGTAATATGTGTAACCATCTTTTGCCGTGTGTACTTGCTTATCCATTCCTCTGTAGCGTCCATCAACATCTTGATAAGCGTAAGGGGCAATTTTACTGTGATATAATGCAGTATAGAAGTTTTTCAATACTGTTTCGTCTTGCGTTTCAATTACAATTCCTGTTAGTGCATCATTCCATGCTGCTTTTGATTGAGCTACTGTTGCTTCAAAATCCCAAGCTGGAAGTTCTGCTTGCATATTCTTTACTGCACCCGCTTCGTCAACGTGCGAAATAGCGACTTTAACCAATAGCGGCTTGTCGTTCGTAGGGAATGTAAAGTGGTATTTTAAATCAGCACTTGTTGTTTGTGTTGAAGGGATAGCAACATCTACTAATTTCTTATCTTCGAACAACTCAATTCCAGTAGCTGGTTCTGAAAAAACAATTTGATAAGATACATCGTGATGATGTGCCCAACCCTGTGTACGCATGGTTCCACGAATCTCTTCGTTACTTACCAACGTTACATCGTTATTGATTATACGATGTCCCCAGTTCGGTTGCAAAATATGACCTAAGTCAAACATTACTTGACGTTCTGCTCCTTTAGCATAGGTGTATTTATGGAAACCAACACGGTCTGTAGTTGTCAACTCAACATCGATATCGAAGTTTTCTAGTTTCACACTGTAATATCCAGGTTGTGCAATCTCATTCTTTTTGGAGAATGTAGCAACAGGTTTTACAGAATCTGATCCAGAGAAAGGAAGCAGTGCCACATCACCCAAATCACCAATACCAGTTCCACTTAAATGTGTATGACTAAAAGCGTAGATTAAACTATCATCAGCATGGTATCCACTACTAGCATCCCATCCCAAAATATGTGTGTCAGGGCTTAATTGAACCATCGCATTAGGACGTGTTGGTCCAGGGAAAGTGTGTCCGTGAAAGCCTGTTCCAATAAATGGATCAACATACTGTGTCTTGTCTCCAGACTGAGACGCAGTTTGTTCATTGCACGCTACAAGAAATAGCATGGCGAATGCTTGTAATAAAAGAATTGTTTTCTTCACGATATTGTTGTGTTTTAATTATTTGTAAGTCATCTATGCTATAGATCCTAGCTGGTACAAATCTATAAAAAAAGGAGGATATACGCAAGGATCTATTCCGCAAGCCATTGAGTTATACGAGCTAAAACCTTTTTTTGTATTTTTTTAGGTAATGTACTTATGCGCGCCGTATGGCTTCCGCCTGGTTCAATGGCAACCATGATATTCTTCTTATCTTTTAGATAGGTTACTCCAGCTGCTGTCCAAGGATCATCTTCTCCATAAATAAAAATCATCTTAGGATCATTTGATTCTAGATAAGCACTTATCTTGTTGTAAAGAGCCGGACGAAACTCAAGTGTTACCCCCGCTGGTATCATTAATCGATTTAAATAATCGCTAGTACTTGTAATCTTAAGATAAGATTTGAATGGTTCAATGTCATACCCATAATAACCTAATTCTCGTGCTGCTTGAACAAAGAAAGAGGCAGTCGGCTGATTCAATGCAAAATAAGAAGGATCACTAAGCTTCATTAGATGTCCGAAAAGTCGTGAGTCATTATCTGTAGTCGATGGAACTGATTCGACAGGCATTCCCCATTGCCAAAAAGCAAATGGATACTCTAGCACACAGTAATCAAATATTTCATCTAAAGAAGCTCTAAAGGTCAAATTCGCCTTTTTACAGTATGCTTCGAATAGTGGCATAAAGATGGCTCTACGCTTTAATATTGATAATTGGTAAGCGCGTATTTTCTTGCGATCTTTTGCTGAACCAATATGGTCTATAAAACCTTCGTGTCTACCATCCTCTGCAGCTCTACACAATGGAGCTACATAAGGTACTGAGATATCAACGTCATCAGGAAAATAACTTCTGTAAAGTAGTGTCGTTTGTCCTCCTTTGCTTATCCCCGTACTAATCCATTTATCTTTATAGAGTGACTTCATTAGGGTTGTTACATGATGCAAATCGTATGCCGACTGTTCGGCTGTTAGGTAATCCCAGTTGAGAGGATCGGGAGTAGATTCTAAAAAATAACGATGCTCTACAAAAACAATGTTTGTGTTAAAGAGTTTCGAAATCTCATCCCGATAATTTGCACTCATCGCATAGTTTGCTCCATAGCCTTCAGTAACCAATACCGTAGGTCTATCATATCCTACATGACTAACAAATACACGTTGTGTAAATGTACCTAACTCAGGATGTGCATGATCCAACGGTTGGACGATACGCAATAGGTACTTACTATCAAAATGCTTGCTTGTTAAAAGCTCTACACTTTGTATTCCTGGTAAAGAGACTAAACGCTGTTTTAAATCGTGGTCTGAGGCAGCGAGTGAAAACGAAATAAGAATGAGCGCTAAAAATAGAACAAGTATGCGTTTCATAAGTAAAATAAGTACTAAAAGAGTAAGTATTAGGATGAATATCGTAAGCTACACTGCTTACAGCACAAAAATAGGGATTTAAATTGGAAGAATACAACAAAAGTATATAAACAAAAAAAAGAGTCCACTCAAATTAATGAATGAACTCTTT
>CAMQTD010000157.1 GCA_947036995.1 uncultured Parabacteroides sp. | reverse complement strand
AAAAACAAGCTACCTTTGTTACATAATAATAAAATAAAACGCAATGAAACTGGTTATAGACAATACCATTCCCTATATAAAAGGTGTCGCAGAACCTTTTGCAACAGTGCAGTACCTCAACTCGAACGAATTTACGCCCGAGAAGATAAAAGAGGCAGATGCCTTGATTGTGCGCAGTATTGATAAATGCAGTCGCGCACTCTTAGAAGGAAGCAACGTTAAGTTAATCACCACTGCCACGATTGGCTTTGATCATATTGATACCGCATATTGCAAAGAGGCAGCCATCACTTGGCAGAATGCACCCGGTTGCAATGCTGTTTCGGTGGCACAATATATGTTGGCTTCGTTTGTGCGTATCGCCTTGCGTAATAACCAATCGCTCGTAGGCAAAACAGTAGGGATTGTGGGTGTAGGCAATGTGGGGAAGCAACTCGAAAGGCTTTGTCTGGCTTATGGCATGCAGGTGCTTCGCAACGATCCTCCACGAGCAGCGGCTGAGGGCAGTGAGGGCTTTGTCGATTTAGAAACCATTGCTACGTTGGCAGATATTATCTGCTTTCACACCCCTTTTACCCGAACGGGTGCATACGCTACCTATCATCTTGCTGATAAAAACTTTTTCGATACTTTGAAGCGAAAACCTTGGTTCGCAAATGCTTCGCGTGGTGGCGTACACGATACAGATGCACTGCTAGCCGCTCTAAAAGAGGGAAGCGTGAGCGAGGCTATCCTTGATTGTTGGGAGCAAGAGCCTACGATTAACCGTGAGTTATTGGCGCTTTCGAGCATTGCGACTCCACACATTGCAGGTTTCTCGGCAGATGGAAAGGCAAATGGCACACGTGCTTGTCTCGAAGCTGTAGGTAAATTCTTTGCTGTCAAAGTTGAGAAGTTAGGCGAAGTAAAACCAGCACCCCCAACACAACCGATTATAGACCTCGACCAATTCACGAGCCACCGCATAGAGCAAGCTATCCTCGTTAGCTTCGACCCCTTAATAGTGGATAAGGCACTCCGCAATGCACCCGAAACATTTGAATCGCTACGGAACAATTACAACCATCCGCGTGAATTTTCGGCCTACACGGTAGTGCATGCTACGGAGAAAGAGGCTCGGTTATTAAAAGAATTAGGCTTTAATATTGCCTAATTCGGTAGTTCGTTACACTAAAAGCGTGTGTTTTTCAGCTCTTTCGTGTACATTTGCATAACAATAATATTCAAGAACAAACAGCATAAAATAATATATCGTGGCGAAACAAGCAGTAGTAGAGACTCCGTTGATGAAACAATATTTTGAAATTAAAAGCAAACACCCCGATGCAATCTTACTGTTTCGGGTGGGCGACTTTTATGAAACGTTCTCTGATGATGCCGTAGCAACGGCAGAAATATTGGGCATTACACTCACACGCCGAGCCAATGGCGCCGCACAATATGTGGAGTTAGCCGGATTCCCTCACCACGCACTCGATACGTATCTACCCAAATTGGTGCGTGCAGGCAAACGCGTGGCTATCTGCGACCAGCTAGAAGATCCGAAGCTAACCAAAAAGCTCGTCAAACGAGGCATTACAGAGTTAGTAACTCCTGGCGTTTCGACCAACGATAATATTCTGAATCATAAAGAGAATAACTTCTTAGCAGCTGTTCACTTCACCAAAACAACGTGTGGTATCGCGCTGTTGGATATCTCTACAGGAGAGTTCCTTACAGCCGAAGGAACAACGGATTATATAGATAAGCTACTCACAAACTTCTCCCCGAAAGAGGTACTGATTGAGCGTAAAAACAGAAAGATGTTCGAAGGCTGTTTCGGCACACGCTTCTTTGTTTTTGAACTCGAAGATTGGGTATTTACTAAAGAATCGGCTTCGGAACGTCTACTCAAACACTTTGAGACGAAAAACCTCAAAGGTTTTGGCGTACAGCACTTAGCGCAAGGCATCATCGCCTCGGGTGCTATTCTGCATTACCTTGATGTAACGCATCACACACAGATTGCACACATCACCGCGCTCTCTCGCATAGAGGAAGATCGCTATGTGCGTTTGGATAAATTTACGGTCCGCAGTCTTGAACTGTTGGGAACGATGCACGAAGGCGGTACAAGTCTGCTCGATATACTGGATAAAACGGTATCCCCAATGGGTTCCCGTATGCTTCGCCGTTGGCTTGTATTCCCTCTTAAAGAGGTCCAAACGATTGAAGATCGACTGAATGTTGTAGATTACTTCTTTCGTTATCCCGATCACAAGGCACTGCTGGATACACAATTAAGCATGATTGGCGATTTAGAGCGTATCATCTCCAAAGTAGCCGTAGGACGTATTACGCCGCGCGAAGTGATACAGCTAAAAACGGCACTCACGGCACTCGAACCGATCAAAGCACTTTGCCTTGAATCCCAAGAGCCAAGTCTTTGCCGCATTGGCGATCAACTGAATCTCTGCACCGTAATTCGCGACCGCATCGAGCAAGAGATTAAACCCGATGCGCCAACACTGCTCAATAAAGGGGGTGTAATTCAAGCAGGTATATTACCTGAATTGGACGAACTGCGTGCCATTGCCTACTCTGGTAAAGATTATCTTCTCCAAATTCAACAACGCGAGATCGAACTTACTGGTATCACAAGCCTCAAAATAGCATTCAATAACGTATTCGGATACTACATCGAAGTGCGCAATACCCACAAAGATAAAGTGCCCGAAGGATGGATACGCAAACAGACACTCGTAAATGCAGAGCGTTACATTACGCAGGAGCTAAAGGAGTACGAAGAGAAAATACTCGGTGCCGAAGGTAAAATTCTTGCCCTCGAAACGAAGCTATTCAACGAATTAGTGCGCTGCTTGATGGAATATATCCCGCCCGTACAGCTCAACGCTAACTTGGTGGCACAGATCGACTGTCTGCTATCGTTTGCCAAGATTGCACAACAAAATAAATATATCCGCCCACTGGTAAACGATTCTGAAGTAATCGACATCCAAGCTGGTAGACACCCTGTGATTGAGAAGCAACTCCCTATCGGAGAGTCATACATCACCAATGATGTCTATCTGGATGATAATACGCAGCAAGTTATTATGATAACAGGTCCTAATATGGCTGGTAAATCAGCCTTGTTACGTCAAACTGCTTTGATTACACTGATGGCACAGATTGGCTCTTTCGTCCCTGCTGGACGTGCAAGCATCGGTTTGGTCGATAAAATATTCACGCGTGTAGGGGCATCGGATAATATCTCCGTAGGTGAATCTACTTTTATGGTAGAGATGAACGAAGCGGCCGATATCCTCAACAACATCTCTTCTCGCAGCTTGATTTTATTTGACGAGTTGGGACGTGGTACGAGTACCTACGATGGTATATCCATCGCTTGGGCTATCGTAGAGTATATCCACGAACATCCGCGTGCACGTGCCAAAACTCTTTTTGCCACGCACTATCATGAGCTAAATGAGATGGAAAACAGCTTTGCCCGCATCAAAAACTACAATGTATCGGTTAAAGAGGTGGGCAATAAAGTACTCTTCCTACGCAAACTGGTACGCGGAGGCAGCGAACATAGCTTCGGAATCCATGTAGCAAAAATGGCAGGTATGCCCCAAAGCATCGTAAAACGCAGTAACGAAATATTAAAACAACTCGAAGGCGACAAACGCAAAGAGTGCATCGGCGAAACTTCCTCTATCACGCCAAGCGGCACCAAACAGGGCGATGGTTACCAGCTAAGCATCTTTCAGTTAGACGATCCAATACTGACTCGCGTAACAGATGAGATTAAGAATCTCAACGTAAACAACCTTACACCACTCGAGGCGCTGAATAAGTTGAGCGAGATACGGAAGATACTTACGGGGAAATAAATAAAATAAAAACAGCGATTCAGATCCGTTAACGGATTGAATCGCTGTTTTTGTATATAAGCCAAAGCAAAGAGGAGATCATGTTTCGCCCCAACACATAGTATTTTAGTCTTTCAAGCAAAAGAATCTCCCCAAACATTGTTTTAATCACCAGAATAGCTTAATATTGCAACCTTGAACCAATCATTATTTACCTTACAACATACTGAATATGATATACGATATCGCTATTATTGGCGGAGGTCCTGCAGGATACACCGCTGCCGCAGAAGCTGCTTCGGCAGGGTTATCTACCATTCTTTTTGAGAAAAATGCGTTGGGAGGAGTTTGCCTCAACGAAGGATGTGTTCCAACCAAGGCACTGCTCTATTCTGCCAAAGTGTTTGATGGTGCTAAACAGGCTGCTAAGTATGGCGTTAAAACCGAAACACCTACCTTTGATCTGCCTAAGATGATTGCACGCAAGAATAAGATAATCAAAAAGCTAACCGCTGGCATCCGCACCAAAGTAGCCGAGAGTGGGGCAGAGGTGGTATTGGGCGCTGCATCCATCCAAGGAAAAGACAGCGCAGGCTGTTACCAAATTGCATGCAACGAAACCGTATATCAAGCATCTCACTTGCTGCTCTGTACAGGTTCTGAAACCGTAATTCCCCCCATCCCTGGATTAGAAACCTGCGCCTATTGGACAAACCGCGAAGCCCTTCAATGCAAAGAGCTACCCGCATCGCTCGCCGTTATCGGTGGTGGGGTGATTGGTATGGAGTTTGCCTCCTTCTACAACAGTTTAGGCTGCACAGTTACGGTGATAGAGATGGCACCCGAAATATTAGGTGGTATGGATCAAACCCTCTCCGAAATGCTGCGTGCCAACTACACAAAGCGCGGTATCACCTTTCGCCTCAACAGCCGTGTAACGGCAATAAACGAACAGCAAATCACCCTAGAAACCCCAACAGGAACGGAGCAGATAACAGCCGAACGCACACTCCTAAGCGTAGGCAGACGCCCTGTACTGCAAGGTTTTGGACTCGAAACGCTACAACTCACCCCTGCCAGAGGTGGCGTGGAGGTGAATGAATATATGCAAACTTCGGATCCACAGGTGTATGCTTGCGGAGACCTGACAGGTCGCTCACTCCTTGCCCATACAGCCGTATCGGAAGCCGAAGTAGCCGTTCACCACCTATTGAACCGCCATCCTTATCCGATGAGTTACCGCGCCATTCCGGGGGTAGTTTATACCAACCCTGAAATTGCATCGGTAGGAAAAACAGAGGAACAACTGCAAGCCGAACAGATCGCATACACGGTCAAACAACTTCCGATGAGCTACTCTGGGCGCTTTGTTGCCGAAAACGAGCAGGAGAATGGCGTATGTAAATGGCTCGTATCCGCAGATGATACGCTTTTAGGTGCACACATCCTCGGCAACCCTGCTTCGGAGCTAATCGTGATTGCAGGCTTAGCGATCGAGAAAGAGATGAAGGCGTCCGAACTCAAACAAATTGTATTTCCACATCCTACGGTGGGGGAGATATTGAAGGAGAGTTTGTAG
>CAMQTD010000156.1 GCA_947036995.1 uncultured Parabacteroides sp. | reverse complement strand
ACAATAGTGTATAGGAGCAAATAGTTTAATTAAGTTGATTAATTTGGTTAATATCTACGAACCAATTACCTTTGTAATATAGTGCTCGTAAGCCTCTATATTAATTACAATTACTACATCCAAAAATTGAATAACGCAAGTAAAACAGATACAATATGAACATTTATAACTATTCACTCCTCTTGATTACATGCTTAATGAGTTGTACAACGCAAGTGAAAAAACAAGACCTACAAACACCAACGCCTACGGCAGAGATAAATCATGCAGATTGGGTGCTAAATGAATCGTTGAGCGATGAGTTTGATGGAGATCGTTTAGATGCAACAAAATGGTTCGACCACAACCCTACTTGGCTAGGAAGAGAACCCTCTCTATTCAAAAAAGAGAATGTATCTGTAAAGAATGGCATGTTAATTTTAACTGGTAAAAGAGAGACATTAGTAGATGCACCTAAAGGGTATCACACATTCAGTTCGGCTGCTGTACAAAGCACAAAAAAAGTACTCTATGGCTTCTTCGAAATCAAATGTAAGGCAATGAACTCAGCCCTTTCGAGTGCTTTTTGGTTATACACACAAGATTCGACAAAACAAGAGGAGATCGATATATTTGAGATTTGTGGCAGAAACGACTCTACCCCATCGTACGATCACGCTTACTTTGCCACCTCACACTATATTATTAAAACAAAAGATTTACAGATAAGCGACCATGTGAACCACAAAAGCGAAGTTCGCTATGCCGATAAATTTATCGTATCGGGTTTGAAGTGGACACGCGAAGAGATTATCTGGTACATCGACGGTAAAGAGATTCGCCGTAGAAAAAATGATTTCTGGCACTCGCCCGAGACGATCAACTTCGACAGCGAAGCATTCCCTTCGTGGTGGGGACTACCCGCTGAATCGGATAATGGTGGAGAGTTTCAGATCGAATATTTCAGATATTGGAGTAATAAAGACGCGATCAATGCCGACAATATATTTGTCAATGACATGAAATAATTAAATAAAAAAAAGCATTAACCAAACTATGAATAAAGAAATAGAGATAGAACTACAAAAGTTCGTGATAGAATATACTACAAAAAAAGGGCGTGGTCCGAGTATAGACGAATTGAATTT
This sequence comes from uncultured Parabacteroides sp., assembly GCA_947036995.1. GTDB lineage: Bacteria > Bacteroidota > Bacteroidia > Bacteroidales > Tannerellaceae > CAMQTD01. The sequence goes on along the minus strand of CAMQTD010000156.1, from coordinate 4,332 downwards.
ATATATGAGCAACCTAGTTGATAAGATGAATAGGCAGGCTAAAATTGCGTTTGAGGGGTACTCGCCAGAGGATATGAATTATATCATTTACCATCCGTGGGGTGAAAATTCTATCCTACACCTTAATACCCTACAAGATGCAGATTTTGAGAAGATACCGCTACTTAAACAGGTAAGACACCTGATCACTATACTATTAAATGATGGAAAGATTAAGCTAACAACAGCAGGCTACTTACCTCCTAAAATAGTTAAAGAGCTGTACGCGCTAGGTATTCCTGATGAATTAATAGAAGATGGAATTGTAAAACTAAACAGGGAAGACGACTCTTTTTCGGCTAAGCTTACCCGAATCATGATAAAGATGATAAAGGTTGCCAAAGAACAGAAAGGGGTGATGACACTAACTGTTTTAGGAAAAAAAATGGCATCCAACCCTCAACTACTTTTACAAGAGCTTCTAAATTTATTTTGCACCCAATTTAATTGGTCCTACTTTGATCTGTACGACAGCGTAGAGCTAGGCAGAACGGGAGCTGCTTTCAGCCTTATTTTGGTAAAAAAATATGGTAAACAAAAACGTTCCTACCAATTTTATGCGAATAAATACTTTGCTGCATTTCCGATGTTTCAAACTGATCCAGCAAAAGATTTTGATGATACCTGTTATACGCTTCGTTCCTTTGAGAGATTTATGCTCCATTTTGGGTTAATCAATATTGAAGAACGTGGTAAGCGTTTTCAGGTCGGTCACACACAGATAGTCGTAAAAACAGCGCTATTTGATCGGATGATCTCGATCACTGCTCCTTCAAAAAGATAACAGTACATACTTCGCCTAAAATGAGAATAAGAGTCGTAAAAACACGATTTAGTGCAGTTAAGGTAAAATTATGACTTAAAATATTCAAGTGTAACTGAATATTTTTATATTTGCAAGAAATATTCAGTTATGGTTGATATATTAAATTCTATACGAAAATATAATTACTGGGACAACAACAATGTTGAATCTGGTTATGAGCGTACTGTGTACACCACTAAGATAGGGCAATATGTGGGCAACAAATTAGTAAAAGTGTTGGTTGGTCAACGACGTGCAGGGAAAAGTTATATTCTGCGTCAAATAGCTGCCAAACTTATTACCGAGGGTGTTAAAAGTGAAAATATACTCTATATAAACAAAGAGTATATGGAGCTTATCACGCTACGTAGTGCTACAGAATTAGAGGAGCTGTACAAGGCATATAAAGCAGCGCTTAAGCCACAAGGTAAAGTGTATCTATTTATTGATGAGATACAATACATTGATGAATGGGAACATTTTGTAAACTCTCACTCTCAAGATTTTGCAGAACCTACTGAACTATTCATTAGTGGTTCAAATTCCAATTTGCTCTCTGGCGAGTTGGCTACTATGCTCTCTGGTCGATATGTTGAATTTGAAATTTTTCCATTTAGTTATTCAGCCTTTTGTGGTATAACAGGGCAAATAGAGGGACGAGATAGTTATAAAAAATATCTTGAAAGTGGTGCACTACCAGAGCTTTTTAACCTCCCAAGTGATGAGATGAAACAGAACTATGTATCATCCATCAAAGACACAGTTATGCTACGTGATATTGTAGCAAGATATAAGGTTAAGGATATAAAGCTATTGGATGATATATTTGTCTACTTAGTGAATAATGCAGCCAATATAATATCTATAACAAATATAATCAACTTTTTTGCTTCTAAGAAACGTAAAACTAACTACGAAACTATCTCATCGTATGTGAGTTATCTTGAAAGTTCATTTCTAATACATCGTGCCGAAAGGTATAATATTAAAGGCAAGGAGACAATATCTGGTAACTGCAAATACTACCTAAATGATTTATGTTATCGCAATTATCTCTATTCGGGATATGGCTATGGTGTTGGTTATCTGTTAGAAAATGCAGTGTACCTATCTCTTCGTCGTGCTGGTTACACTGTATATGTGGGTGTTGTAAAGGATACAGAGGTTGATTTTGTAGCTATCAAAGGAGAAAGAAGATTGTATTTTCAAGTAACATTACAGCTTACAGAGGAGCAAACAATCGAAAGAGAATATCGTTCACTAAAACTTATTGATGACAATTTTGATAAATATGTTGTTAGTATGGACGATTATAGAATACCTAGCAATGAGGGTGTGGATCACCTAGCTGCGTGGAAGTTAGATAGTTTTTTAGGTAAATTAAAATAATAGAGTGATATGAATCAATCAATGCGCTATCCAAGTGCACTAACCATCGCTGGATCAGACAGTGGCGGTGGAGCTGGTATTCAAGCCGATTTAAAAACATTTGCAGCCTTAGGCGTGTATGGTGCTTCTGCCATTACAGCGATTACGGCGCAAAACACATTGGGCGTAACAGGCATACAAGCCATCACCCCCACCCTACTCGCTGCACAGATTGATGCCGTGATGAGTGATATCAAAATTGATGCCATCAAAATTGGCATGCTTCACAATGCCGAAGCTGTACAAATTGTTGCTGATGCAATAGATCGATACAAGCCTCGCTTTGTGGTGTTAGACCCTGTGATGATATCGACTAGCGGAGCACATTTAATAGAAGAACTTGCAATCGAAAAGATACAAACCCTCCTATTTCCGCGTGCAACCCTCCTTACACCCAATATACACGAAGCAACGTTCCTTACTGGAATAGCCATCCATTCGTCTAATGATATGGAAAAGGCTGCACACGCACTGCTAAACAGTGGATGCCAAAATGTATTGATGAAGGGTGGACATCTAGTAGACGAGGATATGATAGATATACTCTTCACCCCCAACAGTGCTGGTAAACGTTTTTGTGGTGCAAGTATTGATACACAGAACACACACGGCACAGGCTGCACACTTTCGAGTGCTATTGCTGCAAAATTAACGCTTGGGCATACGTTAGAAGAGGCGGTATCGCTCGCTAAAACATACATTACCGAAGCGCTTATTGCAGGTGCTAAAGTAAAAGTGGGAGCCGGACACGGACCTGTTAATCACAGCTTTGCCCCAATCCCCTTACAGATGATAACGATCGAATGAAACAACTTATCGTAATCACCACACCCACCTGCTTTGAAGGGGAAGCGGCATGTATCAACACCCTGTTTGCACATGGTTTAATGCGCCTGCATCTACGCAAACCGAAGGCGTCTGAAGATGCAATCGAAACGCTCTTGAAACAGATCGATACCGAATATCATGCACGCATTGTACTGCATGATGCTTTTGATTTGATAAACCGCTATGCAGTGGGTGGGTTGCACCTCAACAGTCGCAACCGATTACCGCTCAAACAGTTTAAAGGAAGCATCAGCCGTTCGTGCCACAGCTTAGAAGAGTTGGAGACGTATAAAACATACGACTATCTATTGCTTAGCCCCATCTACAATAGCATCTCTAAAGAGGGGTATGGGAGTACATTCTCTCCCACAGAACTCAAACAAGCCGAAAAAGCAGGTATCATCACGCCACGCATCATCGCACTGGGCGGAATAGATGCAGCTGCTATCAAGGAGTTACAACCTAGCGCCTTTGGTGGCGTAGCTGTTTTGGGTGCGCTTTGGGGAGACATTGATAATTTAAAGCATGACGCTTCCGAAATTACAGTAACAGCCATTCAATCTTTAATTGATCGCTTCGAGTTATTAAAATCAGCATTAAAATAATACATCTATTGATATGAATTTAGAACACTTTTCACTCCAATTTATCACACACCAAACACCTACATACAGTACCGTTGCCGCTGCACAAGTAGCATTAGATGGCGGCTGTCGTTGGATACAGTTACGCATGAAAGATGCCTCGATGGAGCTGCTTACCGAAACAGCTCTCCAACTAAAGGAGCTATGCGCCAAGTATAACGCAACCTTTATCGTAGACGATCATGTCTCTATTGCCCTGGCAGTAAAAGCCGATGGCGTACACCTCGGGAAAAACGACCTCCCTATCGCCGAAGCGCGCCGCCTGATGGGTCCCGACTATATCATTGGAGGAACAGCCAATACCTTTGCCGATATACAACAACTCGTAGCTGCTGGTGTGAACTATGTCGGACTTGGTCCGTTCCGCTTTACGCAAACAAAACAAAACCTAAGCGCACTTTTAGGAGCTACGGGTTACAAAGAAATTCTATCACAATGTGAAACAAATGATATCCACATCCCTATCGTTGCCATCGGTGGAATCACAGTTGCAGATATCCCCACCCTCAAACAAATAGGCATTCAAGCCATAGCGCTCTCCTCTACCATTCTGCAAGCCGCAGATCCTGTAGCTACAACGGAGCAGAT
>CAMQTD010000155.1 GCA_947036995.1 uncultured Parabacteroides sp. | reverse complement strand
ATAAGAAAACCCTCGTAATTGAATAATTACGAGGGTTTAATGGTACCCAGACCCGGGATCGAACCGGGATGGAAGTGAATCCACTGGTGTTTGAGACCAGCGCGTCTACCAATTCCGCCATCTGGGCGCTTTCTTTCGATTGCAGTGCAAAGGTATTACTTTCTTTTGAAACTACAAATATTTGGGGCGTTATTTTTAGAAAAAGAGTAAATTATTTTACAATAGCCTACTTTTATGCTGTTTTTGATGCTTTAGTAGCCTCACTTGATAGTTCTTATTAATGCATTTTAGAGTATCTTTGTGGGATAAATTAATAATTACAACAAATAAAGAATAGCGGATGAAAAAAGTATTTATACTACTAATGGCAACTCTGTTGTCGTTACCTTCGTGGGCAGAAGAGGGTATGTGGTTACTGCCTTTGCTTAAACAGCAAAAATTTAGCGAGATGAAAGCTATGGGCTTAAAACTCGAAGATTATGATATATATAGCCCTGATTCTGCATCTCTCAAAGATGCAGTGGTGCAATTTGGTCGTGGATGCACAGGAGAGATTATCTCTTCAGAAGGACTTGTTATTACCAATCACCATTGTGGTTATGGGCAGATTCAAGCACATAGCTCGTTGGAAAATGACTACTTGACCGATGGCTTTTGGGCGATGAACCGTAACGAAGAACTTCCTAACCCAGGATTAACAGTTACCTTTATTGATAAAATCGACGATGTAACAGCATACGTAAAAAAAGACTTAGAGAGTGATACCGATCCAAACAGCATGAAGTTCCTTTCGCCACGCTATCTTAATGGATTAGCAAAGGAGAAAGTAGGAAAAGAATTTCTAGACAGCAACCCTGGTACAGAGGTCGAAATAAAAGCATTCTTTGGAGGCAACAAGTATTATATGTTCACTAAAAAGATCTTTTCGGATATCCGCTTAGTTGGAGCACCACCTTCCTCAGTGGGGAAATTTGGAGCAGATACGGATAACTGGATGTGGCCACGTCATACAGGAGATTTCTCGTTGTTTCGTATCTATGCAGATGCGAATGGAAATCCTGCTGCTTACTCGCCAACCAATCAGCCATTGCGCCCTAAGCGTCATCTTAAAATTTCGATGCAAGGTGTAGAGGCGAACGACTATGCCATGATTATGGGATTCCCTGGTACAACAAATAAATACTACACCTCGTGGGAAGTAGCCGAACGTCGTGATATCGATAATACGGTACGTATCAACATCCGTAACATTCGCCAAGAAGTGATGTTAGATGAGATGCTGAAAGATCCGAAAGTACGTATTCAATATTCGAGCAAGTATGCCGGTTCTACTAACGCCTATAAAAATGCGATTGGCTGTAATTGGGCAATCAATATGCGTAATTTTGAGGCGGAGAAGAAAAAAGATCAAGATAAGCTACACGCGTGGTCGCTCAAAAGCTGTGAGCCGAATAATACGGAAGCGATGGAGACTATCGAACTAATCGTTGCCGAGCGCAAACCATTACGTTTCCGCAGTTGGATGTTAGACGAAGCACTTCTTCGAGGTATTGAATTTATTAAAGTACCTACCGCATTAGACTCTCTCAAACAAGCACTCTCAAACAAAGATAAAGTAGCGATTGAGACGGAACTGAAAAAGCTGACAGTCGCTTATGCTCGTTTTGCCAACAAAGATTATGCACCACAAGTAGACCGTAAGATTGCGAAAGCACTCCTTAAAGAGTATACGCGCTTGATCCCTGTAGATCAACTTCCAGCCGCACTGCAACAGCTTAGCAGTAAGTGGGATAATGATGTAGATGCCTATGTTGATAACCTGTTCGAAACCTCAATCTACGGTTCTGTTGAGAACTTTGAACGTTTTGTGCGCAAACCAAAACTGAAAGTTCTTGAATCTGATCCAATGATTCAATTAGCACTATCAGTACAAGCGGAGCGCAAAAACCTTACAGCAGCCCTTGCCGACTTTACAGCAGGTTATGCCATCGCGCACCGCACATACATCAACGGTTTGATGGATATGTATGGAGAGAATACCCTTTTCCCCGATGCCAACCTCTCACTTCGTATCTCTTATGGTACCGTAAATGGATATAAACCAAGAGATGCCGTGAACTACGAACATCAAACAACATTGAAAGGTGTTATTGAGAAAGAAGATTCTACGAACTGGGAATTTGTAGTAGCCCCTAAATTAAAAGCGCTTTATAATGCGAAAGACTTCGGTCGCTATGCCCTCCCTAACGGAGAGGTACCTGTCGCTTTTGCAGCTACCACACATACAACGGGTGGAAACTCAGGTAGTCCGGTTATGAATGCCGATGGCGCTTTGATCGGAATAAACTTCGACCGTAACTGGGAAGGTGTTGGAGGAGATATAGAGTATCTGCCCGAATACCAACGATCAATTATTGTAGATATCCGCTACGTTATGTTTATCATTGATAAATATGCTGGTGCAGGTTATTTACTTGATGAGATGGAGATTGTAGAGTAAAATTCTATGCATACTAAATAAAATAGAGTGATGACAAATAATGAGCTAGATTTAACAAAAGCAAATTACGGTACTGTAAAGGAATTGGAGTATGCATTAGCAGTGCTTCCGTGGGGAGCTACTGAACCTCATAACCTACATTTACCGTACACGACTGATTCAATATTAGCGCAAGCTCTTTCTGTAGATGCGGCAGATGCGGTAAAAAAGCGAGCTAATATAGGATGTATGGTGCTTCCTCCTATTACACTTGGGTCTCAAAACCCAGGACAATGGAGTTTGCCTTTTTGTATTCATACACGCTATGAAACTCAAAAAGCAATCTTAACAGATATTGTATCGTCATTGTACAGACAAGGGTTAAGGAAATTAATCATCGTTAATGGGCATGGCGGAAATGCATTTAAAAATATGGTGCGTGATTTAGCTTACGACTATCCAGACTTTACATTGGCTACTGCCATTTGGTTTTGTGTAGACCCTGCCACTTATTTTGAAGCGGCAGACGATCATGCAGGGGAGTTAGAAACATCAGTTATGATGCATTACCATCCAGAACTCGTCAACTTAGAAGATGCAGGAGCGGGAACATCTAAAGATTTTGCATTAGAATCGTTGCGAAATAAAACAGGATGGATACCGCGTGATTGGTCTAAAGCTTCGATAGATACAGGCATTGGTTGTCCGTACTTAGCAACAAGTAGCAAGGGTGCGGCGTATGCTTCTGCATGTGTGCATCAGCTTAGTCTGCTGTTTGAAGAGATTGCAACGAAGGCAATCTACTAAACAAACATCAGATCACTCATAATACTATCTGATATAAATATACCTTCTCGAGAGAGTGTAAGCGTATTATTTTCGGACAAACAAAGCAAGCCGCTCTTTATATAAGGAGTGGCTTGTTTTTTGCAATACAGCGCCAGCTTCTCGCCAAAGATATTTTCAATCTCGCCAGTGTTAATCCCCCACATCGTACGCAATCCTGTCAGAATAAAATCATTGTATTGTGCTTGCTGATCTAATACCTCTACTTCAAGCGCTGGTTTCTGCTGCTCCATTGCTTCGATATATCCCGTTAGCGAGGCTATATTCCAAGCACGATTCACACCATCGTACGAGTGTGCCGACGGGCCAACGCCTAAATAAGGCTTCCCTTTCCAATATGCACTGTTATGCTTCGATATATAGTGAGGTTGTGCGAAATTAGAGATTTCGTAATGCTGATATCCGTTCGATGATAGGGTGTCGATCAATGTGGTAAACATCGCCAAACTTACATCTTCATCCACACTCCTCACCTTGCCTGCTTCCATCAATTTATATAGCGCCGTCCCCTCCTCATAAATAAGGTGGTAGGCAGAGATGTGCGGAACGTTTAGGGCGATGGCTTGGTTTATATTCTCACGCCATGCTTCGAGGGTTTGATTGGGGAGTCCATACATCAAGTCGATGCTTAGATTCGTCAATCCAACGGCTTGGCAGTTTGCAACTGCTGCGATGGCTTGTTTGGCCGAGTGTCTGCGATTTAAGAATTTGAGATCTGCATCGTTAAAACTTTGTATTCCCATGCTCAAACGATTAAAGGGTAGCGAGGCGATGGCTTTTACGTACGCTGGCGTAAGGTCGTCGGGGTTTGCTTCCATCGTGATTTCTGCGGAGGGAGATACGGTGTAGAGTTTGTAGATATGCTCTAAGATTGTCTCCAACTCCTGTGCATTTAATTGCGAGGGAGTGCCGCCACCAAAATAGATTGTTTCGATTGTTTCGTTGGGAAGATACGCTTTGCGATTGGTTAGCTCCTGCAATACCTGTTTGAGGTACGGCTCTTTGTATTGCATTTTTGTATTTGAGAAAAAGTCGCAATACGTGCATCGTTTGCTGCAAAAAGGCACATGAATATAGATACCAGCCATACGGAGTGTTGTTTTTATTTACAAACTTAGATAAAAAATACCCATTTACAAGCATGGTAGATAAAAGAATCGTTTTATGGAGTATGAAATAGTCTGTCAGCAGTAAAAAAACTGCAATATTTTGGTTGATCTACCACAATGTTTTATCTCCAAAACATTGCGGGAGACTATCTATTGAAGCTGTTTTGATTGAAAAATAGACGTTGTGCATGCTCAAATAGACAACGTCTATCTACCCAAAACCAAGGGTGTCTCAGGGTAAATACAGTGTCTATCGCAATCTGCACAATAGTCTGTTTTGAGACCATATAACGAAGCCTTTTTAGTGTATAAACTACGCCCCAATGGTTGAAATTCAATCCAATCCTTCATCCGTAGGTTGCTGTCAGTTAGTGTTTTCTAGTGAAGGATGTTTGAGTCCCCTTTTTTTTACGTATTCCCTTTTTTTAGGAATAGCAAAATTGTCTCAAATCCATTCGACCCTATACATTAGGCAGAGGGCTGGTGATTTAATCAAATTGCCGACATCCTTCATCACAACATTTTGATATACAATTTATTATAGATGAAGGATTAAGTGCGATTTAAACCATTGGAGAGCTCTTTTCTACGATAATTGTGTTATAATTAAAGCAATATAAAGTATTCATTAAAACCTATTGCTGTAAATTGATAATTAGTTTAAATGAATACGTAGTCGTAGTCGTAATATTCTCTTTTGTAGTAATTTTTACTTCTAACTCTGAATTCGATTTAATAGTTGTTTCTATTGTTCGCATAGCACCATCTGTATCTTCAACTTTCCCCACTTTTCCTATTGTGAGGGTTACATTTGTAAGGTCTGTTTTAGCATTTTTCCCATCATACCCAAATAAAAAATCACCAAGAATGGGTGGGTTTGTATTCGTTGTACTTCCAATTATTAATTCATAATTCATCTCAGTCGTAGGTCCAGTGAAACAAGCTGTAAATGCATTATTTTCTATTTTATTGATTTTAGGAAAGCTAAATTTTTTTATTTTTTTGCAGCCGAAAAAAGCACTATCGCCAATATATTTAATACTTTCTAATTCAAGGTTATTTAGT
>CAMQTD010000154.1 GCA_947036995.1 uncultured Parabacteroides sp. | reverse complement strand
GTAACGAACAAAATTAAACTTTTTCTCATAAAAACTTCATTTGATTGATTGTATACTACGCAATATAAAATTCGATTATATTACGGCTGTTTTTTACTTAGATTAATAGATAATTTTAATGTAAACGCCTTATTCTTTGATATTCATTGTTCTTGTTTTTTAGAATTAAATACATAATAAAAACAGCAAGACTATTGATTTGTTTACAACTTTACTGATTTTATACAAAAAATACAATTTGTAGTCTGTAAGATATATTCTGAAATTGCGCGCACTGCTAAACTATCTAACAAACTGTTCTGTTTATATAAATATAGATCAATAACAATCAAACGAAGTTAACAAGATGGATAATACAAAGCAAAAATGTGTAGAAGCAGGTACAGTTGCTGCACCAGATAAATTTTATATCGAGATTACAGCAGACGGACCTTATTTGGTACATGGCAATCCCCCGATCAATCAAGAGGTAATTGTTCCTGACGAAACAGGCAGTTCGTGGAGTTACCGCAAAGGGTATACCTACCCGAGCAAGTCTTCGCCCGTTGCTTTGTGTAGGTGTGGAGCATCTAAGCATAAACCATTTTGTGACGAACAGCATACGCATGCTCCGTGGAATCCGAACGAAACAGCTTCGAGAAGACCTCTATTAGAAAATGCAGAGGAGACAGATGGGCCGACAATGATTCTGGCAGATAACGAAGCCTATTGTTCGTATGCACGCTTTTGCGATTCGTGTGGACGTGTTTGGAATCTAGTGCAAGAGGCTGTTACAGACGAAGAGCGTGCCTTGGTATGCCAGCAGGTAGGCAACTGTCCTTCGGGTAGATTGGCTTTGTATGATAAAAAGAAGCATCAAGTATTTGAACCTCCCTTCAAACCTTCAATAGGATTGATCGAAGATCCTGCCATTGCGGTTGCCGGCCCTATTTGGGTAAAAGGGGGTATTCGCATTGAAAGTGCTGATGGAATTAGCTACGAAATAAGAAATAGAGTAACCCTTTGTCGGTGTGGTCAATCTGCAAACAAACCATTTTGCGATGGTGTGCACGCTTCGGCAAGGTTTACTTCGAAAGGATAAATATAATCTTGACTTGGCAACTTTGAAATCACAGTATCCCACATCCCAACGTATTCGTGTGATACATTGATTGATACCAATATACTCTAAACTGCTATCTTCATAGCGTTTGAATTTGTAGATGGCATCATTCATTAGTACGCTGTTGAATAGGTTTAGGGATACTAATAGCTCAAATTCTTTGAGTGTTAGGCCTGTTACTTTGCGGAAGAGGTTGGGTTCTAATTGGGTGATTACATCCTTTAGGCTGTGTTCTCGATAATTAGGTCAGTAATTGACGAGGTGTCTTAGGTGATATAAGAGTCATTACTTCAATGTATTACACATTGTTTTAAGCAACTATAAAACAATGCAAACAGAACAAAAACATCAGATTGCTTTCTTTGTGAGCATTTTTGTATCAATTTTGCTCTATCGCTAAGCAAAATGATTATCTTTGTAGAAATAGATAGCAATTATGGATAAATTACAACAGCATTTTAGCAAGCTTCTGCGAGAAACAACTTCGGAGTTTTACCGTTATATGTACGATAAGATCTCTTGGGATGCTCGTATGGTTGGACTTACAGGACCTCGTGGTGTTGGTAAGACCACAATGATACTGCAATATATTAAAAATAATCTAAATCCCGCAGAGACTCTTTATGTCACCGCAGAGGACTTCTATTTCGCTGAACATAAACTTGTCGACCTAGCGAACTTATTTGTACAGATGGGCGGTAAACACCTATTCATAGACGAGATACACAAATACAAAGAGTGGTCTCGCGAGCTAAAATTAATTTACGACTACCACCCTGAGCTAAAGGTTATTTTTACGGGCTCCTCGGTTCTTGACATTAACAAGGGAGCTTCGGATCTGAGTCGTCGCGCTTTGATGTACCATATGCAGGGACTCTCATTTAGAGAGTATCTTCATATGTTTCACGATATAAAGCTCGATACATACGCTCTCGACGATGTGCTACAACATAAGGTTACATATCCATCGGGATTCAAACCATTGGCCTACTTTGGCACATACCTAAAGAGAGGCTACTACCCCTTCGCTGTGGAAGATGACTTAAACATTAGATTGGGGCAGATTATCAATCAGACGCTCGAAACAGATATTCCTCTCTATGCCGATATGAATATATCGACAGCACGTAAGCTCAAACAACTACTATCTATAATCGCTCGCAGTGTACCATTCAAGCCAAATGTTAGCAGTATCGCAATGGCTCTTACCGCAAGTAGAAATAGTATAGCTGACTATTGTCTATACATCGAGGAGGCTGGTCTAATTGCACAACTTCGCGATGCAACAGGTGGCATAAAAGGGTTGGGTAAGGTCGACAAAATATATCTCGACAATCCCAATTTGATCTACACCCTTGCCTCAGAGCAAGCCGAAATTGGTAACATACGCGAAACGCTATTTATGAACCAACTTCGAGTGAACTACGATGTTATCACCTCGCCAAAATCTGATTTTATTGTCGACAAAAAAACCTTCGAGGTCGGAGGCAAAAATAAAAAGCAAAAGCAAATTAAGGGGATTGCCGATGGCTACATTGTGAAGGACGACATAGAGACAGGTTATCTAAATGTTATCCCTCTATGGATGTTGGGGTTGACATATTAACCAACATGGTGTAAAATCTTTTTTCACAAATTGAACTTTGTCTGGTTTTAATCCTTCGTGATATCAAAACTACACATTTTTGATATCACAGTATCCCACATCCCAACGTATTCGTGCGATACATTATTGATACCAATATACTCTAAACTGCTATCTTCATAGCGTTTGAATTTGTAGATGGCATCATTCATTAGTACGCTGTTGAATAGGTTTAGGGATACTAATAGTTCAAAGTCTTTGAGTGTTAGACCTGTTACTTTGCGGAAGAGGTCGGGTTCTAATTGGGTGATTACATCCTTTAGGCTGTGTTCTCGATAGTCGGTGAGGTACATAAATACGGGTACGCGGGTGGCGAATTTTATTAGCTTTTCTTGTATCTGCTTGCGTAGCGATTTGTATGCTTTCTCTTCGGCTGTTAGCGCTCTTTTTTCGGCAGGCGTTACATCGTCTCCTTTCTCTTTCTTTACTTTTTTAACTGCTTCTGATTTATTGATTATGGTCTCAATCTCTTGGTTGAGGTTACGGAATCCTTCTATACGCATGAGGGCTTTCATCGCCTCCTCGCTGTTCATAAGGCGTTTAAGTGTTAGATTATCTACATTCACCAGCAGCGCACTTTCCCATCTGCGAGCGAGTAGGGTGGCAGATGTTCCACTCATCGCTATATCTAAAATTCCTGCTGCATCTATCTGCTTCATTGAGCTACCATCGTAGGCTAGTACGGGTAGGAAATTTATAAACTCCGCTACTTTCTTTTCGGGGTTAGACTCATCAACATTCAATCGGCAACTATAATCGGCTATTTGTCGCAATGCACAAGCAACAATCCACGATTCAGTACAGCATTCATTTGGTTTTGCTATATGGATTTCCATCATAATAAAACCTCACAGGTTTAGAGAATTCTGTTTGTTCTGCAATAGGAGCTTTCGGAATTAATAACTTCCATTTATTTAGGATTGATTTATCATCTACGACATCTTCTTTACGTGCAAATTGTTTACCTATTCTTTGAATAAACCAACAGCTAATACCTGATTGCATTGGTGTATAATTAGTTGGAATACCAAATGGTTTTCTTGATGATATAACAGAACTCAATGTTTTGCCATTATTTTCATTAAAGGATAAGACTTTATTGATTATTGGAATTGCCTTACTTTGCCTAACCAAGATATGGTGTGCTTTTAGATTTCGAATTGTTTCTGTTTCTTCGCCATCATTAATACTAATAAAAGAACATTTTTGAGACATATCTCTAGCTCACAAGAAATAGCAGATTCCCATTTGATACGGTGGGTTACCTATAATTACATCAAACTTCATGTTTTTAAAAATATTTTCGGGTTCTTGTGTGTGAATAAATTGATATGCGTGAGATTCTAACGTTTCATCACGCTCGAAGATGGCTTGCGATGCTCCACAAAACGTGCATCTACCACGCTCCCAAGTGTGTTGCGTAGTTGTAAAAAGGATATTACCCTCTTCAGTATTAAAAGCAGTGCAAACAGATAATGCACTATTCGCACGTTTGCTACAATATAGACTACGCCTAGAGAGCAAAGAAGTTAGCTCCGTAATAGCAATACCATAAATCTGTTTGGTAAAGATATGATTTGCACGCTCCTGCACATTGGGGATTTCGTCCGTAAGACCAACCATCAATCGCTTGGCTATCTCACGCAAAAACACACCAGTCTTGCTCACTGGGTCGAGAAACGTAGACTTGCTACTGCTCCATAACTCCATTGGCAACATATCAAGCATTTTATTCACCACCGTAGGCGGAGTAAACACCTCGTCGTTGCTCAAATTGGCAAGACACGATAAGACATCTGGATTATAGTTACTTTGCACCATAATCAGCTAATTTTAGGTAGTGGATAGGGGGATATACGGCAATGGGAGTAGGGATAAAAGCTTCATCGCCTAAATCGGAGAATAGATTTGAACCCTCGAAAGGTTGATTTTGAAGTAGATCTTCAAATAAAAAATCTCTACGAATAATCTTATCGTTTACTACGGACCATTCGCAGAAACGAATAGGAGCTAAGCCATCGGGAGCTTGTTGGGTTAGAGAATCTCCCCAAATAATATTTTTTGATAGAATATGCCTAATCGCTAATAGATACGCCTCCTTAAATTGCTCTTTAAAAGTGGTTATATATTCGACTGCAAGTATTTCATAAAGTCTATCTCTACACTCTATTACATTATCCAGCTGAATATCTATACCATAAATACTCGATACAGCAACGCATGCATATAACTCATAATCAGTACGATTTTTGATATACTTATGACGAACTACCGTCAATTTCCGCTCTAGTATTTTAACTAAGAAATTACCATTACCACAAGCTGGTTCTAAGAAACGAGAGTCTATCCGCTCTGTTTCTCTACACACAAGATCGAGCATTGCCTCTACCTCACGATCGGCTGTAAACACCTCACCATGCGCAGACACACGCTCTCTAGACTTTATCTGCTCCTCACTTCTATTGGGTGCAGATAAGTCTGAAACTATATTTTTCATACATCACGCTTTATGCGCGAAAACTAACATACTCGGGAATACAGGTACTTATACACAAATACCTCAGGGCAAGACATAAAAAATGCGTGAACATCCCTTATCGATCCCTGAGGTATTTGGCGTAACCTGTTTCAACGATAAGTTCAGCTCACGCAAAAGCATGAGCATTTACTGAACTTACTCGTGTTGATACTTTTCTAATCGCCAAATTTTTAGGGTATCTCGAATAAATAGCAAACGCTATATTAATATTTTAAATAATTCTTTTCTA